>NZ_JBHWHH010000118.1:0-23414 GCF_042732555.1 Nocardia sp. NPDC059764 | reverse complement strand
GAATTGTCGCGAGTAGGTCAAACCAGCTCGGCGGACAGGATGGTGATGGCCTCGACCGGCACATCCTGGTGGCCGGACTTGTTGCCGGTCTGCACACCCTCGATGGCGTCCACGACGGCTTCGCCGTCGACGACCTTGCCGAACACCGCGTACCCGAAGCCGTCCTGGCCCGGGTAGTTCAGGAAACCGTTGTTGCTGGTGTTGATGAAGAACTGCGCGCTGGCCGAATGCGGGGCCGAGGTGCGCGCCATGGCGACGGTGTACTTGTCATTCTTCAGGCCGTTGGCGGCCTCGTTCTCGACCGTCTGCGGGGCCGGCTTCTGCTGCATGTTCGCAGTCAGGCCGCCACCCTGAATCATGAAGTTCGGGATCACGCGGTGGAACACGGTGTCCGCGTAGTGGCCCGACTTCACGTAGTCGACGAAGTTGGCAACGGTCTTCGGTGCCTTGGCGTCGTCCAGTTCCAGGGTGATGTCCCCGGCGGAGGTCTTCAGGAGCACTTTGGTCATGTTGCCCATCGTATGGGAGCGCCCAATCCAGCGACCGAGCGGCATCGAATACCCGCTCCCCTCTTCGAGGTTCGCTGGTGATGGGTGTGGTCAGGAAGGTGTGTGCGGTGGTGAGTGTCGGAGATGGTTCGAAATAGAGCTACATGCGCAGATGCGCATAGTTCTATTTCCTAATGGTCGATTCAGAAGGTCCCGGCGAGTCCCGGGACCCAACCTCACGCTTCGTGCAGTTCGAGCGGCAGCCCGTCGGGATCGGCGAAGAACGCGAACCGCTTCCCCGTGTACTCGTCGACCCGCTCCTCCTCCACGGCCACTCCCCTCCCCCGCAGCCCGGCCAGGGCCTCCCCCACATTCGGCACCACGAACGCCAGGTGCCGCAGGCCGGCCGCCTCGGGGCGCGAGGGGCGTGGCGGTGGCTCCGGAAACGAGAACAGCTCCAGCTGCCCGCCATCCGGCAGGGCGAGATCCAGCTTGTACGAGCGTCTTTCGGCCCGATAGTTCTCCGCGAGAATCCGCAGGCCGAGAATTTCGGTGTAAAACGACTTCGACTTCTCGTAATCCGACGCGATGATCGCAACGTGGTGAATTCGCAGCAGCTGCACCTCGGCAACGCTAGCGCACACCATTTCGCAAGGCGGGAATGGCGAGGTCCAGGAATTCGCGGACGAGTTCGGCCGGGTCGGCGGTGACGGCCAGGCAGGTTTCGGAGCCGGGGGCGTCGGTGACGGGGCGGTGGACGAGGTCGGGGCGGACGTAGGCGCGGGCGACGCTGCGGGGGACGATGAGGAGGCCGTGGCCGGAGGCGATGAGTTCGAATTTCTCCTCGAGGGTGGGGGTTCGGCGGGCGGCGACGTCGAGCATGCGTTCGCCGTCGAGGTCGGCGAGGGTGAGTTCGGGGCGCGTGGCGAGGGGGTGCGCGGCGGGGAGGCAGGCTACGCCGGGGTCGTGGCCGATGGGGATGACGCGGAGGCCGGTTTCGTCGAAAGGCCTGCGGAGGTAGGCGATCTGGGCGCGGCCGTCGCGCAGGGGTGCGTCGCGTTCCCACCAGCGGGCGGGGACGACGTCGGTTTCGACGTCGGGGTGGCGGGTGGAGAAGTCGCGGAGGATCTCGGAGACGTGGAGTCCGACGGAGAAGGCGACGACGAGGCGGCGGACGCCGCGGTCGGCGTTGTGGACGCGGCGGACGGCGGCGTCGACGGCGGCGAGGATGCCTTGGGCTTCCTCGTAGAGCTGGTGTCCGGCGGCGGTGAGTTCGACGCTGCGGGTGGTGCGGATGAGCAGGGTGCAGTCGAGTTCGCGTTCGAAGGCTTTGATCTGGCGGCTGAGGACGGGTTGGGCGATGTAGAGCTGTTGCGCGGCGCGGCCGAAGTTGCGGTGCTCGGCTACGGCGGCGAAGTAGCGGAGCTTGCGCAGGTCCAGATCCATACCCTCACGGTATCAATTGTTGGAAAGGGTCTTGGACGTCGCGGCGGCCGGTCACGAGACTCGAAGGATGATCGTTCTTACCGCTCCCACCGGGCACATCGGTGGCCAGTTGTTGCAGATGCTCTTCGAAACCTCTACTCGCACCGATGAATTGCGTGTGATCGTGCGTGATCCGGCGAGGTTGCCGGAGTCGGTCCGGTCCCGGATCGATGTCGTTGCCGGGTCGCACGGTGATCCCGATGTGGTGGATCGGGCGTTCGCCGGTGCGGACGCGGTCTTCTGGCTGGTTCCGCCGGATTCCGCCGGGGCGAGTCTGGATGCCGCGTTCTCCGGGTTCACCCAGGCCGCGGCGAAGGCGTTCAGAGCGCACGGGGTCGGGCATGTGGTGGGGGTGTCCGCGCTCGGGCGCGGTACGGCGGTGGCGGGTCGTGCCGGGCATGTGACGGCGTCGCTGGCGATGGACGACCTCATCGCGGGTTCGGGTGTGGCGTATCGGGCGCTGGCCAACCCGTCGTTCATGGACAACCTGGTGTGGCAGGCGAACTCGATCCGCGAGGACGGGGTGTTCACTGGCACGGTGCCGGCCGATCGCAAAGCCGCGACGGTGGCGACGCGTGATATCGCGGCGGCGGCCGCGGGTCTGCTGCTGGACCGTTCCTGGTCGGGCGCCGGGGAGGTGGCGTTGCTGGGGCCGGAGGACCTGTCGCCGAACGATATGGCGGACATCGTGTCCGAGGTGCTCGGCCGGCCGGTGCGGTACGAGCGTCAGTCTCTGGAGCAGGCTCACGCCGGGCAGATCGCGCGTGGGGTGAGTGATGCGATGGCGACCGGGTTCGTGGACATGATGCGTGCCAAGAACGAGGGTCTCGATGATGGGGTGCCGCGCGCGGAGGCGGCCGCGAGCCCGACGACGTTCCGTGCGTGGGTTGAGCAGGTCCTGGCTCCCGTGGTCGGTGGCTGACCGATCCGGGAGAGCTGAGACGTCAGCCCGCGAGGGCTGAGGCCGCGGCGGCGAGCAGCATCCCGCGATAGGAACCGCCGAAGAGCACCACGTGCACCAGCAGGGGATGCAGCTGGTGCAGTGGGACCCGTTGCCGCCAGCCCGAACTCAGGGGTGCGGTGTCCTGGTACGCGCCGAGGATGCGGTCGAGGTGGGGCGCGCCGAACAGGGCGAGCATGGCCAGGTCCGTCTCCCGGTGTCCGCCGTGTGCGGCCGGGTCGATGAGCAGTGCGCGGCCGCGCGACCACAGGATGTTTCCGGACCAGAGGTCTCCGTGCAGGCGGGCGGGTGGTTCGGGTGGTCCGGCGAGGTCGGTGATGCGGTCGATGACGCGTTCGATCAGTCGTTGGCCGTCGCGGCCGAGTTCGGGGGCGGCGGCGGGGAGGTAGGGGGCCAGGCGGTGTTCGGCGTACCAGGTTCCCCACTCCCCTGTGCCGGGCGTGTTGTCCAGGGGCAGGGTCGCGATGTATCCGGGCCAGGGCGCTCCGAGTGTCTCGGGGTGGAGAGTGTGCAGGGTGGCGAGGTTGTGTCCGAGGTGTTCGGCGGCTGTGGGGTCGGCGGGTTGTGGTGGCTGCCAGGGCAGGACGAGCATGCGTTCGTCGGCGGCGACGACGGTGGGGACGAGGCCGGCGTGCCCGGTGGCGAGCCAGCGCAGCCCGGCGGCTTCGGCGGTCAGGATTCCGTCGATGCCGGAGTCGGTGTCGTCGATGGCTTTGACGAACAGTTCTCGTCCGTCGGTCATGTCGGCGCGGTGGAGGGTCCAGGCGTGGCTGTGGCCGAGTGGGTGCAGGTGCGCGACGGGGGTGCCGGTGAGGTGGGCGAGGTGCGCGGGCACGTCCATGGATCCTCATTGTGCGGTATCGGACCACCCGCGCGGACCGACTAGTCGGATGGAGTGAGTCGTTCCCGGAGCAGGGTCGCGGTGGCGGCGTCGGCGGGCAGGAACGCTTCGATGGCGAGTTCGGCGACGGTCACGTTCATGGGTGTGCCGAAAACCGTGGTGGCGCTGAGGAAGGCGAGTTCGTGTCCGTCGAGCCGCATTCGCAGCGGCACCACGGCCTGGTCGGGTTCGGGCAGGCCGGGGCCGTCCTCGCCGCCGGGGTAGGTGCGCATTTCGTCGAGCAGGTCGGTGAGTTCGGGTGATCCGGTGACGTCGATCTGGCGTTGCAGCCGTTCGAACAGGTGTCCGCGCCATTCGGCGAGGTTGATGATGCTGCCGGCGAGGCCGTCGGGGTGCAGGGTCAGTCGCAGGGCGTTCACCGGTGGGCGCAGCAGCGCCGGGTCGAGTCCGTCGAGGAACAGGGCGATCCCGGCATTGGCGTCGATCATGGTCCAGGTGGCGTCGATGGCGAGGGCGGGGTGGGGTTCGAGGCCGGTGAGGATCTGCCGGACGGCGTCGCGGATAGGGCGCATGGCGGGGGTGTCGAGTTCGGGTTCGGCGTACACGGGGGCGTATCCGGCGGCGAGCAGCATCCGGTTGCGTTCGCGCAGTGGGATGTCGAGTTCGTCGGACAGGTGCAGCAGCATGTGGCGGCTGGGGGTGGCGCGGCCGGTTTCGATGAAGCTCAGGTGCCGGGTGGAGGTGTCCGCGCGGCCGGCGAGCTCGAGCTGGCTGAGCCGGCGCGCGGTGCGCCAGTGTCGCAGCAGGTCGCCAGCGGTGGGTGTCGCCATCCCCCGATCCTACGAACGATCAACCACGCCAAGCCATTACCCCGCGGGTAATGCTGACAGTTCGCGGATGACGCGGGCCGGGTTGCCCGCGGCGAAGACCCGGGCGGGCAGGTCGCGGGTGACGACGCTGCCCGCGCCGACGACGGTGTTCGCGCCGATGGTCACGCCCGGGCAGACGATGACTCCGCCGCCGAGCCACACATTGTCGCCGATGCTGATGGGTGCGGCGGTTTCCCAGCGGGCGCGGCGCAGTTCGTGATCGTCCATCGGGTGCAGGGCGGTGAGCAGTTGGGCACGCGGGCCGATGGAGACGTCGTCGCCGATGGTGACCGGGGCGCAGTCGAGGATGATGGCGTCGTAGTTGAGGAAGCTGTTGCGGCCCAGCCGGATCAGGCGGCCGTAGTCGCATTGGAAGCGCGGTATGATCCAGGAGCCCTCGCCGATGGCGCCGAGCAGTTGTTCGAGTACGGCGCGCCGTTGTGTGTCCTCCCCGGCGCGGGTGGCGTTGAAGGTGTCGAGCAGTTCTTGGCAGCGGCGGCGTTCGGCGACGAGTTCGGGGTCGTTGTCGCGGTAGAGCTCGCCGGCGAGCATGCGGTCCTTGTGTTCACCCACGCTCCCATCCTGTCTGGTATCACCGGAAGGGTGAAAATTGGCTTCTCGCTTCCACAGTTCGGTGCCCAGGCCCGGGAGGGCGCACGGATCGCGCAGTACGCGACCGCGTTGGAGGAGGCGGGCGCCGACAGTGTGTGGGTGGGTGACCGGCTCATCGCCGCCACCAACCCGTCGGTCGGGTACGGCGGGACCGACCGGATTCCGGACGAGTTCAACGCGGTGCTGGATCCGTTCCTGGTGCTGGGGATCGCGGCGGCGGTGACCGAGCGGGTGCGGTTGGGCGCGAATGTGCTGATCGCGCCGATGTATCGGCCCGCGCTGCTGGCGCGGTCGCTGACCACGATCGATGTGGTGAGCCAAGGGCGACTGATTCCGGGGTTCGGGATCGGGTGGTCGCCGGAGGAGTACGCGGCCGCGGGTGTGCCGTTCGCGCAGCGCGGGGCGCGGCTGGACGAGACCCTCGACGCGCTCGAGGCCATCTGGTCCAGCGACCCGGCCGGGTACGAGGGCCGGTTCGTGTCGGTGCCCGAGCATCGCAGTGCGTTGAAGCCGGTGCGGCGGCCCCCGATTCACCTGGGCGCGTTCAATCCGGCCGCGTTGGCCCGCATCGGGCGGCGTGGGGACGGGTGGCTGCCGGTGGTGCCGGTGCCGGGTCCGCCCGGGTGGGGCAAGCAGCTGCTGGCTTTGCGCGGGCTCATCGACGACGCGGCGGTCGCGGCGGGTCGTGATCCGGCCGCCATCGGGACGGTGCTGCGGGTGAACGTGGCCGCGGGCACCGATCTCGAACAGGTGGCGCAGACCGTCGAAACGGTCGCGGCCGATACCGGATTCGACGACTTCTTCATCGATCTGCTCTATGTCACCGACTCCGTCGACGGCATGCGGGACGCGGCGTTGCGGCTGCTGGAGCGGCTGAACGGCTGAAACGCCTGGCATCGATCCGGCGCGGGCGGGCAGCCCGGTACCGTCGAAGCGGACGAAGCTCTCTCCCCGAGCCACGGAAGGGTGGCCGTACATGACAGAGCCCGCGACCGTCGACGACTACCTGGCCGCCCAGCCCGCCCCGGCCCGCGCCGCCCTTGAGAAGATTCGCGCCACCATCCACGCCGCCCTGCCCGACGCGTCGGAGACCATCAGCTACCAGATCCCCGCGGTCCAGGTGAACGGCAAGGCCGTCATGTATTTCGCGGGCTGGAAGACCTTCCTGTCGGTGTACCCGGTGCCCACCGGCGACGACGGGTTCCAGCGGGCGATCGCGCCCTATCTGAGGGGCAAGGGCACGTTGAAGTTCCCGCTGCGCGACCCCATCCCCTACGACCTGATCGGGGATGTCGCGGTCCGGCTGGCCGCGCAGCGCGGAGGCCGCTGACCTCGGGACGGGCGTAACCGGCCGACAACGGGCATACTCGATCCCGTTGTGCCACAGGGCCGCCGGGCGACCGTCCGGGAACGCGGCCCGGGTTCGTGTCGAAGGGAGTCCCATCCGGTGCGGTTGCGGGCGAATCCGGTCGTACTGGCCGGAGTCATCGGGGTCGGAATGCCGGTGCTCGCCGCGGGGGTGATCGCGGGGCTCACCATCGACGACGGTGACAGTGGGCCGGACTCGGCGACCAGAACCACGACCACACCGGAGGCGGCGAGTCCCCGCCCCACACCTGCGGCGCCGACCGCGACCCCGGCGGCCACGCTCGCCGCGGCCCCGGATCCGGTGGGCTTCCAACCCGATTCGATCAACTTCGTCTCCGCGGACGAGGGCTGGGTGCTGGGCCGCAGCTATCCGTGCCCGGCCCTGCTGTGCCAGGCGTTGCGGCACACCACCGATGGCGGGCACACCTGGCGGGAGATGCCGCTCCCGGCCCCGCTGCGCGACGCCGGTCACCATGGTGGATGGGTGAAGTTCGCCGACGCCCGCAACGGCTGGATCGGGACCCGCGACAAGCTGTTCGCCACCCACGACGGCGGAACCAGCTGGCGCGAGACCGATATCGACATCAAGACGGCGGAACCGGCGTGGTCGCTCACCGTGGCCGAGGGCGCCGTCTGGGTGGCGGCGGCGCGAGCCGATGAGCAGACCGCGGTGTTCACCAGCCCGATCACCCGCGACGCGTGGACCGGACCCGTCGAGGTCGCGGTGCCCGGTACCGGCGGCCCCTACCCGGTCCCCGTGGTGTCGGCTGCCGGAAGCCGGGCCTGGATGGTGGTCACCGGCCGCGGCAGGAACGGCGCCCGAATGGTCGACGGCGCCTGGACGCCGTGGCAGCTGCCGTGCGGGAGCAGCGGGCCCGACGACTGGCACGCGGTATCGGAGAAGCGGCTCGTGGCGCTGTGTGGTCTCTCGGCGTCCGCCGACGGCAGCGCCGCCCGGGTGGTGACCTCGGTCAACGGGGGTGTCACGTTCACCGAGACCGGGCAGCTGTCCCCGTCACGGTCCGCCAAGGCCGTGTTGCTGCCCGCCGATGCCACCCATCTGGTCGCCGCCGTCGACGAACGCCTGCTGACATCCACCGACGGCGGCGAGACCTGGACCACCGTCTACACCGCGCCCGACCGCGGCTGGCAGCCGGTGTCGGGTGAGTTCGTCACCGAGACAACCGGTTTCGTGGTGCTGAGCCGCCCCGGAAACGGACCGGTGCCCACCATGATGCTCGCCACCCGCGACGCGGGTCAGAGCTGGACACCGGTCAGCTTCGGCTGATCAGCGGGTCGCGGTCGCGCGCGAGTAGTTCCAGCCCTGCCAGGAATCGTCCTTCAGGCGTTCGCGGACGGCATTCGCGATGGCGGAGCGCTGGGGCTCGGGCAGCCGGTCGGTGGCGGGCAGCACGTCCGGGGACAGGTCCGACAGGTAGTGGGTGTCGAGGCGCTTGCCCGACTGCCAGCGTGCGATATTGCGGTCGGCGACGAAGCCTTCCGGGTTCAGGACCGACAAGGCGAGCAGGGTCGTCAGGGCGGCGCCGACGGCCACGCGCGGCACCCAGTACCGGCGCAGGCGCACCAGGCCGGCGAGCAGCATCAGGTACACCAGGGCGATCCAGCCTTCGAACACCTCCACCAGCAGCCGCAGCAGGGTGAACCCGTACGCCTGCTGATAGGTCCACATGCGGTGCAGCGCCGACGCCACGATCACCAGCACCAGGCCGATCACCACGGCGATCGCGATCCGCAGCCAGCTGCGCTCGGTGACACCGTCCTGCGCGGCGAAACGCAGCACGACACCGATCACGGCGAGGGTCAGCAGGCTCACGACCGACAACTGCCAGAAGCCGCTGCGCGCGTACTCGGCGTAGGTGAGGCTCGCGGTGCGCTGCACATAGCCGTCGCCACCGAACAGCACCGCCACCTGGGTGGCCACGAACGCCGTGAACACGATCGTCAACGCGCCCACCGGGATTCCCCACTCCAGCAGCGAGATCCGGCGCGCGACCCGACCCCGGTCCCGGCCCGGCAACGAGTCGTCGTCGACCGCCGCCGGAGGCGGACCGGCCAGCAGGTACAACGCGCCGGTCACCCCGGACCCGGCGACCACGAACACCGCGACCCACCGGATCACCGCCGGAACGTCGACGGCCGGGATCAGCCCGTCCACCAGACCCGCGAACACCGCGTCGGCGCCCGCCAGCAGCGGCACCATGATCAGCAGTAGCGCGGCAGCCGCACCGATCGACCACCACACCCGCTGGGTGCCCGTCCCCGCCCGCTCCCGTGTACGGGTCATCGCCCGATACAGCCACGGCCACGAATTCAGGCCCGCGAACGGCACCGCGAGCGCGTCGAACCAGGCCCCGTAGGCCGACCGCGGCACCACCGCCAGCGATCCGGCGACCGCCGCACCGGCCAGGCACAGCACGAAAAGCCAGGGCGCGGCGCGGAAAGCACCCACCGACAGCAGGGCCAACGCCACACCCGTCCACCAGACACGACCCCAGGGCACGTCCGCGAGACCAGCGGGCAGCAGGCCACCGATACCCGTGACAAGACCAGTCTCCGTCGACGACGGTGTTTCGGCCGCTGTCTGATCGGCGTGGGAGGCACCGACGCCATGGCCGTCACCGGTGTCTGCGACACCATCGCGGGCTGGGCTGTCGGCGCGGGCTGCGCTGTCGCTCGCGACATCGTCCCGGGCGTCACCGCGTTCACCCGCTCCGCTCAGGCCCGTCTCCGGTCCCTCGTCCACGCGGCCGACGTCACTCCGGTCCGAGTCGTCCTCGTCGTCCCACTCCGCGTTCCGCGCCGCGCGATCGACCGCGTACACCGTGCCGGTGATCGCCAGTCCGGCGAGCAGCCATCCGATGCCGGGACGATCCAGGGGTACCAGTACCGCGGCCGCACACCCCGCAGCGGCCGTGGCGGCAAGCAACCCGTTCGGCGCCGGAACCCGCTCCGACCGCGACGGAATCCGTTGCGGCGCAGCACGAAAGGGCCACGGCGCAGCGGATTGCGGAACCGTGGCGGGATGGGGCTGCCACGCGCCCGGCCACGTGGTCGGCCACTGCGCGGGACCACCGGCTCCCGCCGGCGCCGTACCCGCCATCGCGGGCGCCGGCGGCGGTACCGCCGCCGCCGAGACGAGAGGTCGGATCGGATCGGCGAGTGCAGGGTCGGCAATCGCCCCTCCCACCACGGGCACAGCCGGGTTCTCGGTGGCCGCGGCCGGTTCGGGAACAGGCGCGGCGGCGCGCTCGGTCGATGCCGCCGGATCGAGGTCGGCCGGAGCAGGCCCCTCCGCCGATCGCGCCGGATCGGCAGCGCTTGCGGCTGATTCGACGGTCGACGCCACCGCAGGGGCGACAGGCGCGGCTGATTCGACGGCCGGAGTCTCCGGTTCGGTGGCGGAGGAGCTCGCCGATGCCGGTGCCGTGGGATCGGGAGGTGGTGTGGGCGTGGGTTTGTCGGGCATGGGTTCCTCCATCGGGTGTGCGGGACCGGCCCGGGGAGCGCGGTGCGCCGCCGGGGTTCCGGTCGGGATTGGGTGAGAAGTGCCTGTTTGGTCAGGGTGGGGGCAGGGTGATGCGGATGCGGGAGCCCGGGTCGGCGACGGCGATGGTGCCGCCGTGCAGGTCGACGATCCAGCGGGCGATGGCCAGACCCAGGCCGGTGCCGCCGCCGCTGGCGCGGCCGCCGCGGGTGAAGCGTTCGAAGACGCGGGCGCGTTCGGCGGCGGGAATGCCGGGGCCGTCGTCGGAGACCTCGATGACGATGCGGCCGTGGAAGGTATGGGCGTGGACGCGGACCTCACCGTGGGCGGGGCCGTGACGGGTCGCGTTGTCGAGCAGGTTGAGCAGCACCTGGTGCAGGCGGGCGGGGTCGGCGTGCACGGTCAGACCGGGGGCGACGGCGACGGTGAAGCGGACCGGACGGTCCACGGCGGCGGCCATCACCTCCGCTTCGGCGACCACCTCGCTCAGCAGCGGCTCGAGGTCCACCGGTTCGCGGTCCAGGCGCACCGCGCCCGCCTCGATGCTCGACAAGGCGAGCAGTTCCGACACCAGCAGGCTCAGCCGCTGGGTCTGGGCGAGGGCGGTGCGCAGGGTCGCCGGATCCGGTTGGGCGACACCGTCGACCAGGTTCTCCAGCACCGCGCCCAGGGCGGTGATCGGGGTGCGCAGTTCGTGGGACACATTGGCGATGAACTCGCGCCGCTGCTGATCGGCGGCGGCCAGGTCGGCGGCCATCTGATTGAACGCCACCGCCAGCTGGCCGACCTCGTCGCGGGAGGTGGCGCGCACCCGGCGCGAATAGTCGCCCTGCGCCATATGTTTGGCCGCGGCGGTCATCTCCCGCAACGGCATCGTCATCCCGTGGGCCAGCACCTGGGAGATCAGCAGCGCGAACACCATGGCGACGACGGTGGCGCGCGGCGGCAACACGCCGATGCGGATCGCGAAGTAGCCGAACGCGGCCGTGCCGGAACCGACCATGAGGATCGCCAGTTTCGCCTTGATCGACGGCACCCGGTCCAGAGGCCGCGGCAGGCGCGCCGCCACCCGGTTCACGAGCGCCCGCACCCCGCTCACCGGAGCCGCGGTCTCGCCGATCATCGGGTCTCCAGGGCGTAGCCGACGCCGTGCACGGTGCGAATGAGGTCCGCGCCCAGCTTGCGGCGCAACGCCTTGATGTGGCTGTCCACCGCACGCGTGCCCGAGGCGTCGGCCCACCCCCACACCTCGCTGAGTAGTCGTTCGCGCGCGAGCACCGTGCGCGGGCGCCGCGCCAGGTGCACGAGCAGTTCGAATTCCAGTGGCGTGAGCTGGGTTTCGCTGTCCGCGCGCCACACCCGCCGTTGATCGGTGTCGATGCGCAGGTCACCGACGAGGATGGTGGCCACCGTCGCGGCGGTGCGTTCCACCCGGCGCAGCAGGGCGTGGACGCGGGCGGCGAGCACCCGCATGGAGAACGGTTTGGTCAGATAGTCGTCCGCGCCGACGCCGAGCCCGACGAGCATGTCGGTCTCGTCGGTGCGGGCGGTCAGCATGAGCACCGGGACCGGGCGGCGCGCCTGGATGCGGCGGCACACCTCGAGTCCGTCGAAACCGGGCAGCATCACATCCAGCACCACCAGGTCCGGATCGCCGGCCGCCTCGGCCGCCACCCCGGCGGGACCGTCATGGGCGATGTCGACGACGTAGCCCTCGGCGCGCAGGCGGGCGGCGATCGATTCGGCGATGGTCGGCTCGTCCTCGACCACCAGGATCCGGCGCGCACTGGTTTCCATGCAGCCGACATTAGGCAAGCGGCGTGGAGATCGAACGCGGCGCGTGTGGAGATGTTGTGGAGACCCAGGTCATACCACCTGGAAACATCGACGACGACACGACGTCGTAGCATGACGCGGTGCGCTCACCGACGGATCACACCGCGCGCCTGCGCGGCGCTGCCGTCGGCGTGTCCTCGGGGGCGGTCGCCATTCTCGCGCACGGACTCGGCGGTGGCGCGACCCTGTCCCAAGGCTCGGCGCTGCCCCTGCTGGTGGGCGCGTGCACGGTGATCGGGGTCGTGGTGGCGACGCTGCGGCCACGCTACGGGCTCGCCGGGACCATGGGTCTGCTGGCAGCCGGCCAGGCCCTCGGGCACGCGGCATTGTCGATGTCGCCCGGGCACCATCATCATTCGACGTCTGTGGGCATGCTGATCGCCCACCTGGTGGCGATCCCGGTGGGCGCGCTCGTTATTCGCGCCGCCGAGACCGGCCTGCGCCGGGCCGTCACCGGCGTGCGGCGGTTCCTGCTCGCGCTCGGCGCGATCCTCACCCCGCCGACACGACCCGTGCACGCGCGGGTCGCCGATGATCGGGCCGAAGCACGGCGTCTGCTGGTCAGTCCGGGGATCGGACGTCGCGGCCCGCCGGTGGCCGCCGCCTCGTCCACCCACCTCGCGCCGATCTAGGTCCGCGACACCCGTTTTCCCACGCCGTCGATGAGCTCTACCGGCTCGCTCGACAATCAGCGCTGCGCCGACCGGGGTTCGCCGGGACCGATCCGGGGTGGTCCTTCCTTCACCCCTGACCTACGGAGTACCCCATGTCCCAGATGCCCCTCTGCCACGGATTCCGGTTGCGCACCGGCGGGTTCGCGCGCCGCGTGGGCGCGGCCGCCGCGATCTCGACCCTGGCGCTGCTGCCCGTCGCCTGCTCCAACTCCCCGTCCGCCTCCGATGCCGCGGGCACCGCCGCCGAGCAGATCACCCTCACCGATCAGTGGATCAAGGCCGTCCCGACCGTGAACCCCGCCGAGCACCCCATGTCGGGCGCGTTCGGCGTCTTCCACAACAAGTCCGACAAGCCGGTCAACCTGGTCGCGGCCACCAGCCCCGCCTCGGAGACCGTCGAGATCCACGAGACCGCGCCCAACGGGGCGGGCGAGAAGATGATGCGCCCCAAGGCCGGTGGCCTGGTCATCCCCGCCCACGGCGACGCCACCCTCGCACCCGGCGGCGACCACCTGATGTTCATGGGATTGAAGGCCCCGCTGCGCACCGGCTCGGAAACGCCCATCACGCTGACCTTCTCCGACGGCTCGACCACGACCGTCACCGCGCAGGTGCGCGACTTCGCGGGCGGCAAGGAGAGCTACCAGCCCTCCGGCGACGGCGCGGGTTCCGCAGACAAGGCCGCCCACGGTGGCTGACCCGGCACAATCCCCCGCGCGGGTGTCGCGGCGGCGACTGCTGGGCGGCGGGGCCGTCGCGGCGGGCGCGGCCGGCGTCGCCGGGATCGGCTGGGGCGCGGCCACACTCACCCACCGTGAGCACGACCGCGACCCCGGACTGGACACCGTCGCCTTCCACGGCGCCCACCAGGCGGGCATCGCCACCGAACCGCCCCGCCACGCCACCTTCGCCGCCTTCGATCTCGCGCCGGGCGCGGGCCGCGAGGACATCATCGGACTACTGAAGATCTGGACCGATGACGCCGCGCGCCTGACTCAGGGCAAACCCGCGCTCGCCGACACCGAACCGGAACTGGCCGCCCGGCCCGCCCGGCTCACCGTGACGGTCGGGCTCGGGCCGGGACTGTTCACCGCCGCCGGGCTCGACGCGCACCGCCCCTCCTGGCTGAAACCCTTGCCGCCGTTCACCATCGACCGGCTCGATCCCGCCTTCTGCGGCGGCGATCTGCTGGTGCAGGTGTGCGGGGAGGAGGCCACCACGGTCGCGCACGCGGTGCGGGTGCTGTCCAAGCATGTGAAATCGCTGGTGTCGATCCGATGGGTGCAGCGCGGGTTCCGGGACGCGCCGCGCGGGCAGACCATGCGGAATCTGATGGGGTCGGTCGACGGGACCGTCAACATCGCCCCGGCCACACCGGATTTCGATCGCCTGGTGTGGGACGACGGGGCACGGCAGCCGTGGCTCACGGGTGGCACGTCGATGGTGTTGCGGCGCATCGCCATGAACCTCGACACCTGGGACGAGCTCGACGCCGACGGGCGCGCCCTCACCGTCGGGCGCACCGTCGACACCGGCGCACCCCTGTCGGGTGCCCGCGAATTCGACCAACCCGATTTCGCGGTGACCGACCGGTACGGCATCCCGAAGATCCCGCCGTCATCGCACATCGCGCGCGCCCACCACGCGCACGACGGGGAACGGTTCCTGCGCCGCGGCTACAACTACGACGACGCGCCCGCACCCGGGCAGGTGTCGAAGTCGGGGCTGCTGTTCGCGTCGTTCCAGCGTGATGTCGACGCCCAGTATCTGCCGGTGCAGCAGCGGCTGGCCGAGTTCGACGCCCTCAACCAGTGGACCATCCCGGTCGGTTCGGCGGTGTTCGCCATCCCGCCCGGGGTGCCCGGGCCGGGCGGCTACCTCGGGCAGCGACTGTTCGAGAACGCCCCGGCGCGACCGTGATCGGCCCCGGCCGGACCGCACACGAGGCGGTCCGGCCGGGGATCGCGCCCGGACTCTAGGGTGTGCTCCCATGACCGTGTTGCGATCGATCGTGTTGTTCGGGCTGGCCGCCGTCGCCGAAATCGGTGGCGCCTGGCTGATCTGGCAGGGGGTCCGGGAGCACCGCGGCTGGGCGTGGATGGGCGCGGGCGTGATCGCGCTCGGCTGCTACGGGTTCGTCGCCACCCTGCAACCCGACGCCCACTTCGGCCGGATCCTCGCCGCCTACGGTGGCGTGTTCGTAGCGGGATCACTGCTGTGGGGCATGGTGTTCGACGGATTCCGGCCCGACCGCTGGGATGTGATCGGGGCGCTGGTGTGCGGGCTGGGGGTCGCGCTCATCATGTACGCGCCACGCCCGGCGTGAAACACACCGATGCATTGCTCCACGTGAAACCGGCTGCGCTCGAACTGCATTCACGCATTCCACGCATTCAGGTCGAGGGTTGACGATCAGTGCATCGAGTGCAATAAAGCTATGCGCGAACCGATTACGAATGCCCGCAGGTCACGGCCATGATCACCGCTGCGGTGCGGAACCGAGCAGGCCGTCGATGATCGCGCGCGCCGTCGGCAGCGCGGCCTCATCACCCAGACGTGTCGCGGTGTTCGCCGCCGACACCACCGCGTCGAACTGGAACGCGACCGCTCGCGGATCCAGTCCGGTCATCGCGCCCTGCTCCTGGGCGCGGCCGATCTCCTCGACCAGCACCGTGAACCAGTCCTCTCGATCGGCGGCCAGCGCGTCGCGCACCGGGCCGGGACGACTGTCGAACTCCGGCTGGCACGCACCCCGGAAGCAGCCACCGGGCAGCACCGGCTCACCGATGTAATCGAACCAGCGGTCCATCAGCGCGCGCAACCGCGGCAGGCCCGGGTCCGCGGCGAGGGCCGGGCGCACGACAGTGTCGATGAACACCTCGCGCGCGGCGGCCACCGCGGCCAGTTGCAGGTTCTCCTTGCTGCCGAACAGGGTCGCCACCCCGGATTTGCTGACCCCGAGGTCCTCGGCCAGCCGCCCCAGACTCAACCCCGTCAGCCCTTCGACCGAGGCGACGTCGGCGGCGTGCCGGGCGATGCTCGCGCGGGCCCGCGCGCCCTTGAGCCGACGCTGATCGGAAATCTCCTGGTCGGAAGCGCGCACCGGTTCGTCCATGAACCCATCCTCGCATCACCTGTTGCGTAAACGCACGATCGGTCGTACTTTTCAACAATACGAACGATCGTGCGTACTGTTTTGATCCCGCTCCCGACCGCCACGCAGAGAGCCCGTCATGACCGACACCACCCACCGGCCGAGCGCCGACACCTCCCCACCCGCACCCACCCGCACCCCCGCGACCGCCTCCGCCGACTCCGGCCGCGCGGCCAAACTCGCGCTGCTCGTCGCCTCCGGCGCGGCGTTCATGTCCTTCCTCGACCTGTCCGTGGTCAATATCGCCTTCCCCGAGATCACCCGCGACTACCCCGACACCGCCGCCGGCACCCTCACCTGGGTGGTCAGCGGCTACGCCGTCGCCTTCGCCGCCCTGCTCACCCCCGCCGGGCAACTCGCCGACACCCTGGGACGCGGCCGCGTATTCCTCACCGCCCTGGCCGGATTCGCCCTCACCTCCCTGCTGTGCGCCCTCGCACCCGGCGCCGAATGGCTCATCGCCGGACGATTCCTGCAAGGCGGCACCGCGGCCTTCCTCATTCCCGCCGGACTCGCGCTCGTCCTGAGCAGCAGCCCACCCGAACGCGTCGGCACGGCCATGGCCGCCTGGACCGCCGCGGGCGGATTCGCCGCGACCGTCGGCCCGGCCGTGGGCGGGGCACTCGTGGACTGGTTCGGGTGGCGGTCGGTCTTCGTCATCAACATGCCCGTCGCGGCCGCGCTCATCGCCGCCGGATGGCGACTGGCCCGCGGCGAACACCGCCAACCGCACGGACTGCCCGATCTACTCGGGGCCGTCGCCACCGGACTCGGTATCGGCACCGTCGTCGCCGCGGTCACCCAAGGACAGCAATGGGGGTGGACCGACGCCCGCACCCTGGGCAGCGCGCTGATCGGGCTCGTCCTGCTGAGCCTGGCGTTGTGGCGGTCGCGGCGGCATCCGCGCCCGGCCATCGCCATCGGACTGTGGCGCAGCCGCGCCTACGCCCTCGTCAACGCCGTCTCGTTCGTGTTCGGCGCCACCATGTTCGCGTGGCTGCTGGCCGGACCGCTGTGGCTCGACGCCATCTGGCAGTACTCCGTGCTGGAGTCCGCGGCGGCCATGAGCATCGGCGCGGTCGCCTCCATGATCACCGCGGTCCTCGCCGGCCGCGCACCCGTGCCGTGGCAACGCCGGCTCGGAGTGCTGGGCGCGTTGATGTTCGCCGCGTCCACCTTGTACATGAGCACCGGGGTCTTCGACACCGAACCCGCGCTCTGGTCCGGGTGGGTGCCCGCCGGAATCCTGGGCGGCGGCGGCATCGGCATCCTCGTCACCGTGCTGGGCACCGCCGCCGCGCGGGCGCTGCCCCCGCAGCGGTTCGCGGCCGGGGTCGGCATGAACATCACCGCCCGCCAATCCGGCGGCGCGCTCGGCGTCGCGCTGCTGGCCGCGGTGTTCGCCGCCCATCCCGGGCAGCCGCTGACCGCCTTCCACACCCTGTTCGCGTGCTGTGCCGCCATCGCCGTCGTCACGGCCGTGCTCGCGGCGCTGCCCGTCCGCACCGAGGAGACCCCCTCATGACCGACCGCACCGAGAACACCGATCCCTACACGCTCTCCGATACGGCGGCCGCCGCCATGATGCGCGCGGTGGGGTTCCGCCGCCTCGCCGTCATCGGCGACTCCACCGCCGCGGGCACCGGCGACCCGTGGCCCGGCTACGAAACCGTGTCGTGGGCGGACCGATTGGGCCGCTGGCTGCACGCCGCGCACCCCGACGCCGTCTACCTCAACACCGGTGTGGTCGGTGCGGTCATCGCCGACGTGCGCGCCGGGCAACTGTCCGCGCTCGAGGAGTTCGGGCCGGATCTGGTGGTGGTCTCCTGCGGCGGCAACGATCTGTTCCTGCGCGACGCCGGCCCGCTGACCGTGGAAGCCGATCTCGACGATCTGTGCGCGAGCGTCGCCGCCACCGGCGCGCGGCTCGCGCTGTTCACCCTCGCCGACGCCTTTGCCGGGCGACTGGCCCCGCTGCGGCCGCGGTTCGCCGAGTTCGCGCAGTCGGTCCGCCGCATCGCCCGCCGCCGCGACGCCGTCCTCACCGAGTTCTGGGACCATCCCGCGCGGCTGCGTGAGGACTGGCTCTCGGCGGACCGGATCCACCTCACCATGGCCGGGCACGCCGTGGTCGCGGCCGAACTCGCCAAGAGCCTGGCCCGTCACCACGCCCGCGAGGTGCCGCCCGAACTCATCGGACGGCCCTGACCCCGAAACGCCCGATGCCGCATCGAGTGCACGTACGCACCCGATGCGGCATCGCCGTCATTTCATAATGTCGTCTCGAAAGCCCTCTCGCGGACGATCACTTCCAGAGGGCGGCGATCAGCACGTTCAGGATCGCCAGGCCACCCGCGGCGTGGGTCATCCACGCGACCTCCTTGCCGCGCTTGGCGTCGGCGCGACCCATCTCGGCGAACGCGGCGACCGCCACGGCCACCACCAGCTTGGTGATGATCTTCGCCATGTTCGGGTCCTTGTGCAGCGAGTCGATCGACTCGGCCATACCCACCAGGATCACGCCGGTGAGGACCTGCACGCGCGCGCCCCACACCATCAGTTCCGACACGCGCGGCTGCGCGGCGGCGTACCCGCCGACCACGGCCGCCATACCCAGCAGATGAGCCGTCACCATGAGGTTGTAGACGAAGGTCATGGGTGTCACGGTAGTCGATCGGAACCCCACAACGACAGCCGGTAGTACCCGCGATTTTTCGCGAATCGGACAGGGAGGCACCGACTGTCCGTGCGGACCGGTCCGAGGGTTTCGCCCCCGGACAGGCCGGGTAGTCCTCACCCGATGGTCCCCGCACGTGGTGGATCAAGGCGTTGTGGGCAGCGTGGCCGGCTAGGAGAGGTTCAGTGGCGGTTGTACTAGTGCTGCGAGCACGTGGACTCGGTGATCTGCTCACCGCTGTTCCCGCGTTGCGCGCGTTGCGCCGGGCCCGGCCCGGTGACCACATCGCACTCGCCGCCCCCCATCGCCTCAAACCGATCGTCGACCTCATCGCCTGCGTCGACGAGATGATCCCGGTCAGCGACTTCGGGCTCCGCTGGGACGGCCCCGCGCCCGCGCTGGCGGTCAACCTCGACGGCCCCGGCGCCGAGGGCATCGTGGAACTCTCGCACACCCGCCCCGACCGCATTCTGTCCTACCGCAATCCGGCCTTCCCCGACCTCGCCGGACCCGCCTGGGAACCCGATATGCACGACGTGGACCGCTGGTGCCATCTGCTCGAATACGACGGCATCGCCGCCGACCGCCGCAACCTCGGCCTGGTGCCGCCAGTCGCCACCACCAGCCACCGCGACGCCGTGGTCGTCCACATCGGCGCGGGCGCACCCGCCCGCCGCTGGCCACCCGACCGGTTCGCCGCGGTGGTCCGGCACCTGCTGGTGCAGGACCGCGAGGTCGTGCTGACCGGTGACGAATCCGAACGCGAGACCGCGTTCGGCGTCGCCTCCCGCGCGGGACTCTCACCGGCGCGGGTCCTCGCGGGACAGCAAAACCTCATCGAACTGGCCGCCACCGTCGCCGAAGCCGCGCTCGTGGTCTGCGGCGACACCGGCGTCGCGCACCTGGCCGCCGCCTTCGGCACCCGCACCGTGCAGCTGTTCGGCCCCAACCCGCCCAGCCGCAGCGGACCGCCCCCGCACCTGCTCGGCCGCCACGCCGTGCTGTGGGCCGGACAGTCCGGCGACCCGGACGCCGACGTCATCGACCCCGGACTGCTGAAGATCGGTGTCCCCGAGGTGATCAACGCCGCCGACAAGCAACTGCGCAAACGCCCCTGGCCCGGCACCGGCCTCGACCGCCGCACCCAGCAGGCCTACCGGCGCGTCGGCTAGACCCCCGTATCGGTGGCGGGCACCCGCGGATCCCGTTGCCCGGCCGCCACCGCGATCGGGCCCAGGAACTCGATGGCCACCGCGGTCCCGAGCGGAATCCGCGCGATCGCCTCATAGAAGGCGATGTTCATGCCGAGGGTGACCACCCCGAACCCGGAGGCCACCAGCACCGCGCGGCGTGTCCAGCGGGCGCGCCACGGCCGTCGCCAGATCAGCAGCGCCACCCCGGCCGCCGCGGCCCGCAGCCAGGCGACCGTCGCCGGCTCGACCGTGTCGAACAACCGCACACCGATCGCGGCACCCGCGTACAGCGACACCCCGCTGACGATAAAGACCACAGGGACCGACCAGCCGGGCAGACCCACGCGACGTTGCCGCTGCACTCCGACCGACGCACCCACTCGACACCGTATCGCCCCCTCGAGCAGGCGGGCCGCGGCACGGCCGGGCGCTCCCGACCTGCGGTACGCCAACGCGTCGGGGCCGACTACTCCCCTTCGGGTGCGGCCTTCGCCTCGGACAGGGCAGCCGAGTAGGCGGCGATGGCGCTGGGCCAGAACTGCTCGAGATAGTCGCGGGCGTCGGCCAGGCCGCGCGGGTCCAGGGAGTACAGGCGGCGATTGCCCTGCGGGCGCACCATCACCAGGCGGGCCTCGCGCAACACCTTCAGATGCTGCGAGACCGCCGAGCTGGTCACGCCCAGGGCCTCGGCGATCTCACCGACGGCCTTGGGGCCTTGTGGGAGGGACTCGAAGACCGCGCGCCGGGTGTCGTCGGCGAGCGCGCTGAGCACCTTCACTCCATTAGTGGGCACTTACATAGAGTGCCGCCAGGTCGATCACTGGTCAATACACGCGTTATCGACACAAGCCAACGTCATCACAGAATTACCTGCGTGTCGTTATCACTCTGTAACCGTCGAACTGGGCTTTTGTATCAATGTGACGGTCGCAACAGGGTTTCTTAACGCGAGCTGAGATCTCGTAGCTTCGAGACATGCCCGTAACCGATTCGTTATCCCGCTTCTGGGGAACCAGCCGATACCGAGCAGCCGCGACCCGTGCCGTTGCCGTGACCGCCCTCGTCGGCGCGTCCATGGCCGCCCTCGCCGCCACCAACCCCGACGTCGCGCACGACTCCGTCGCCAACGCCGCCGTCGTGGAAGGCCAGTTCACCGCGTTCACCCCGCCCGAGGCCCAGCAGCCCCAGATCGTGCCGCAGGAAGTCGTCGACTACCTCAACGGCCTCAAGATCCCGCTGCCGCCGCTGCCCGGCATTCCGCCCGCGCCGGCCCGGCCCGCCACCGTGCGGCCCGTCGACGGGCCGCTGACCTCCGGCTTCGGCATCCGCTGGGGCGCCATGCACGCCGGCATCGACTTCGGCGACGGCTTCGGCACCCCGATCCGCGCCGTCACCGACGGTACCGTGATCGAGGCCGGCCCCGCGTCGGGCTTCGGCCTGTGGGTGCGCGTGCAGCAGGACGACGGCACCATCGGCGTCTACGGCCACATGCAGGACATCCTGGTCGGCGTCGGCCAGCAGCTGCGCGCCGGCGACGTGCTCGCCACCGTCGGCAGCCGCGGCTACTCCACCGGCCCGCACCTGCACTACGAGGTGCACACCGCCCCCGGCGCGCCCATCGACCCGATCGGCTGGCTGGCCGGCCGCGGCGTCGACTTCGGTGTCGCTTCCGCGGACTAGACCCACCGAACCCCCTCGGCCACTCCGAGCACCGATGAGGGGTGCACGGATCGGTTTGTGCGACAACGTCGTCCGCACGATGGGAAACGGCCCCGGCGCTACCGCCGGGGCCGTTTCTCATACCCGGGTACGGGGTGGCCACACCACCGCCGGGGGACGTGCGCCGGCGGATCGCGAACCTACCGTCAGCCCCATGACCACGCTCGATCGTCCGACGCTCGCGCCGCTCACCGACCCCGCCCCCAGCCGCCGACTGCACCGGCCCCTGCTCGCCACCACCGCCGCCATGGCCGCCATGGCCCTGTTCTCCCTGTGCGCCATGGTCTTCGACGACCGCTCGCTGCTCGGCGAGACGGTGTGGCTCAAACCCCTCAAGTTCGCCATCGCCATGGTCCTGTACTGCGGCACCCTGGCCTGGCTGGTGTCCTTCCCGCACCGCGGGCAGCGCCTGACCTGGTGGATGGGAACGGTCTTCGCCGTCACCGCCGTCGCCGACGTCGGGTTCGTCGTCGTGCAGGCCGCGCGCGGCACCTTCAGCCACTTCAACACCGAGACCGACGCGTTCAACACGATCGGCCAGAAGGTGTTCATGACCGGCGTACCGGGACTGTTCCTGGCGAATCTGGTGATCGCGGTGACCCTTTCGTGGCAGCGCGTCACCGACCACCCCACCTCCATGGCCATCCGCACCGGCCTGGGCATCGCGGTCTTCGGGATGGCGCTGGGCTACACCATGGGCTACAGCGGCAAACAGCACACCACCGACGCCTACGGGCATCCGGTCACCCTGGCCGCCGGCCACACCGTCGAACACGGGCAGCCGAGCGTCCGCGACGGGCTCGCGGGCATGCCGGTCACGCACTGGAGCACCACCGGCGGTGACGTGCGGATCGCGCACTTCGCGGGCCTGCACGGCATCCAGCTGCTCATCATCGCCGCCATCGTGCTGGCCCGCCTCGCCCCCACCGTGGGGTGGCTGCGCGCCGAACGCACCCGCGCCCGGCTGATCGGGGTGCTCGCGCTCGGCTACACCGGCCTGGTGGCGACGCTGCTGTGGCAGGCGCTGCGCGGACAGCCCGTGACCTCGCCCGATGCCGAAACCCTCACCGCGCTCGGTCTTGTCGCCGCCGTCACGGCCGCGGGGATCGCGATCGTGTACACGCTGAGCGGACACACCGGCCGACTCAGCGCAGCCGTTCGGCCTCACGGGTCAACGCCACCAATGTCGCGGTGAGATCGGCGAGTTCGATCATCTCCGCGCCTTCGGAGACCGCGGTGGCCACGTCCTCGGCGGCACAGCGGGCGGCGAACCAGCGGTCGGACAGATCCGACACCTCCTGGGCGCTCAGGACCACCGAATCCTCGGGAATACCGGTGCCCTTCACACTGTTCCGATGCTCGTACGCCCGCTGGCGACACGATTGCCGGCAGTACCGGCGGCGGCGTCCGATCTCCGATTCGGCGATCTCCCGCCCGCACCACTGGCAGCAGGACAGCACGCGTCGAGACATGGTCCGAGACAATAGCGGTTTCCGGCCCCGACCGGGTGCAGTGGCACGCCGCAGCAAACCGGGCGACCCGCACGGGTAGGATGGCAGGGTTCTCCCCACGGGAACCGAAACGTGCGCGGCGGCGTTGACACTACGTACCGCAGCTGCAGAAACACTGAAGTAGAACATTGCCGACAGGCGAGAAGGGACCGCACTCATGGCAGATCGCGTACTCCGGGGGTCTCGGCTCGGAGCGGTGAGCTACGAGACCGACCGCGACCACGACCTGGCGCCGCGTCGGATGGCGCGGTACCGCACCGACAACGGCGAGGAATTCGACGTCCCGTTCGCCGACGACGCCGAAATCCCCCCGACCTGGCTGTGCCGCAACGGCCAGGAGGGCACGCTCATGGAGGGCACCACCCAGGAGCCCAAGAAGGTCAAGCCGCCCCGCACCCACTGGGACATGCTGCTCGAGCGTCGCAGCAAGGAAGAGCTCGAGGAGCTGCTGCAGGAGCGCATGGACTTGATCAAGTCCCGCCGCCGCGGCTAGCCGCACAGCGACACGACAACACGGGTCC
>NZ_JBHWHH010000117.1:0-23574 GCF_042732555.1 Nocardia sp. NPDC059764 | reverse complement strand
GGCTCAATCCGGTGTCCGGCGGCGCCGGCTATCCGAGATTCCCTCATCGGGAAATGAGGGGTGCGCCTCATCAGGAAACGAGGCGGCCACGAACCGCAGGGAGGTTCGCGGTGGACGACGCAGCCCCCCGCGTTGTCCGCCCACGTCTGGCAACAGTAGGGCGTCCCCTCAGCAATGTGAAACAGCTATTCTTCGGTGATTGACAAGCGGCACTTGTCAATCAGAGGTGAGCCGGTAGTGTCCGATCCTCGAAATCGGGCCGTTCCAGCAGCTCGACCAGTTCCGGACGCGCGGCCCGGACCTCCCGCGCGATCTCGACGAACGAACGCACCAGCGGAGTCTCGTGTTCCGCGGGCCAGGCCACGGTTACCTCGTTGCGCGGAGCATCGACAATCGGCAGCAACCGGACCCGGGGAAACGGCATCCAGCGCGCCGACGCGACGGTCAGCACCACGCCGACGCCCGCCGACACCTTGTGCAGCTCCTCCAGCAGCGACTTCGACCGCGACACCACCGGCGCGGGCGTCCCGTCGCGGTGATCGTGCAACTCCCAGAACGCATTCCACACCGGATCGTCGTTGTCCGCGCCGAGCAGCGGCTGGTCCAGCAGGTCCCGCACCCGCACCTCGGGCAATGCGGTCAGCGGGTGCTCGGCCGGCACCAGCGCCACCAGCGGCTCGGCGAACAGCGGCTCGACCCGGATTCCGTCCGCGCGGAACGGAAGTCGCGCGAAGGCCACGTCCACGCTGCCGTCGGCCAGTCCGGCGGCGGGCTCCTCGTAGGTGAACTGCCGCATGTCGACCGTCACGTCCGGATGCCGTTCCCGGAAGGCCGCCAGGATCGGCTCGGTGAGCGTCAGCGCCGCGCCCTCGAGGAACCCGAGCACCAGCCGGTCCGATTCGCGCCGCTGCGCCACCCGCGCCTGCTCCACGGCAAGGCCCAAGGTGGTCAGCGCGCCGCGGACCCCCTCGAGCAGCGCCTCCCCCGCCGCGGTGAGCTCCACACTGCGCGTGGTCCGGATGAACAGCACCAGGTCCAGGGCCTGCTCCAACTGCTTGATCTGCGCACTCAACCCCTGCTGCGCCACGTGCAGCCGCTGCGCGGCCCGCGTGAAACTCAGGTCCTCCGCCACCGCGACGAAATACCGCAACTGCCGCGAGTGCACATCCATAGCGAGCGAGTCTAGATCGAAACCGCCTGCCCGATTCGTGAGTTCACGCGCGGCGGGCGGCGGCGGTTCCAGCCCGGCGGCCGAAGAAAGTGCCGTCGCCCAGCGAGGTTCCGGAGATGTAGCCGAACCCGTGCAGCCCGTTGGCGGCCCGGCCCGCGGCGTAGAGACCCGCGATCGGCTTGCCGTCGTGGTCGAGCACGTGCCCGTCGAGATCGGTGTGCAGACCGCCCAGGGTGAACACCGAGGCGCCGGTGCCGCGCCGGTCACCGGCCTCCGACGGCGGGCGGACCCCGGCCTTCACGTCGATGGCGGCCAGCGGCGGGGTGAGTTCCCGCAGCCAGCGCGCGGCCTTGTGGTGATCGAGATCCGCGCCCTGCCGGGCGAATTCGTTGTAGCGGCCGATGGCGGTGGTCAGCGACCCCGTGGGCAGGCCGGTGAGTTGCTCGAGCTCCTCGGGCGTCTCGGCGACGTGCGTGGGCCGCACGCCCCAGCGCTGGGGTTCGGGGACGTCCTCGAAGCCCTCCTCGTCGACGATGACCCACACCGCGGTGTCGTCGCCCGCCCAGCTGCCGCCCATGTTCTGGCGGTAGAGCGCGTGCTGGCCGATCCGGCCCGGGTAGGTGTCCTCGTTGACGAAGCGGCGGCCCAGGGCGTTGACCACCATGCCGCGCACGGCCAGCCCCGGGATCAGGGACATGCCGACCTGCCCGGCGGACATGTGGCGCACGGCCGCGCCCAGCGCCTGGGCCATCCGGATGCCGGAGCCGTCGTCGGTGCCCGCGCTGACCTTGGTGTGGCCGAGCAGTTGCGGCGCGTGGGCGGCGAGCATGGCGTCGTTGTCGACGAAACCTCCGGTGGTGAGCACGATTCCGCGCCGGGCGCGAATGGTGATCTCCTCGCCGTAGCGGCGCGCGACCGCGCCGACCACGACGCCGTCCTCGTCGACGACGAGCGTGCTGACGTAGGTGTCGAATCGCGTGGTGGCCCCGGCGGCCTCGGCCGCGGCGGCCAGGCACTCCATGAGCAGCTTGCCGCCGAAGTCGTTGGCGGTGGGCCGGTGCCCGCGCGGGGCGGGGTGGGCCAGTTCGGTGAAGGGCCAGCTGTTCTCGCCCAGCCACATCAGGCCGTCGTCGGTGGGCGGCACCCAGGTGGGGGCGTTCCACATGGTCGGCTTGAACGGCACGCCGCGGTCGACCAGCCAATGGAAGTGCTCGACGCTGCCCGCGCAGTATTCGTCGATCTTGGCGGTGTCCGCGCCCGCGCCGAGCGCGGCCTTCAGGAACGCGGCCATGGCCTCGGGGGTGTCGTCGAAGCCGCAGGCCACCTGGATCGGGGTGCCGCCGCCGAGGTAGATCTCGCCGCCGGAATTGGCCGACGCACCGCCCGGGCCGCCCGCCCGGTCCACGATCAGCACCTGCGCGCCCGCGTGTGCGGCCTCGAAGGCCGCCGCGGCCCCGGCCGCGCCGTAGCCGACGATCAGCACATCGGTCTCGATGTCGTAGGGGCCCACCTCGCCGGCCGCCCGCGGCGTGACCGAATTCCGCACTGTCATGACTCGACGGTGCCCGCTCCGACCGCCATTCCTTAGCGGTCCATCTTGCTGACCGATTCGCCGATCCCGTTCAACGGGACTGCGACCCGTCACCTCCTCGCGCAATAGGGATGGTGTGTGAACGGCGTCACTGTGGTTGGGGACGCCTGCACGAGGAGGAGAGTCAATGCGGATTCTGGTCACCGGAGTCACCGAGCCGAGCGGCCGCGCCGTCGCGCGCATGCTGCTGGCCGCCGGCCACGAGGTATCCGGTCTGGACCGGCAGCGGCACCGCTACGTGGACCCGCGGGTCGAGGTGACCGTCGGCGACCTGTCCGACGCGCAGGTGTGCGCGCGGGCCGCGACCGGGGCCGACGCGATCGTGCACCTGGCGGGCCCGGCGGTCGCGGCGATCGCGAAGGCGGCCCAGGAATCCGGTGCGCGCCTCGTGGTTCCCGTTGCGGCGGGCGCTGATTCGAGCATCGAGAAGATCGTGGCCGGCTCCGGCGCCGACGCGCTCATCGTGCGCACCGCGCTGGTGGCGGGCCGCCGCGTCGATCACGGCGGCTGGCGCACTCTCGAGACCCTGACCGGCGGCGGCAAGGGCAGCGTGCAGGTGCTGCACTACGACGACCTGGAGCGCTTCCTGGTGCTGGCGGCGCTGTCGCAGCGCGGCGGCGTGGTCGAACTGGCCGCGCCCGGCGAGGTGTCCAGCGCCGAGGTCAAGCGCATCCTGGCCGAGGCGGGCGTGAAATACGGTGCGTGGCTGCCGAAGTCGTCGGCGACGCAGACCAAGGTCGACGCGAGCGCGGCCCGCGAGGAGTGGGGCTTCCGCTACGGCTGGAACGCCACCGAGGTCATCGCCGACACCGCGCGCGGCCTGCACGGCCGCAAGAGCGGCGGCTCCGGCTTCCGCAACCGCCGTGGCGCGATCCCGCTGCCGACCCACGTGGTGCCGCAGAACGCCCCGACCTCCGACGGCTACCAGCTGACTTCCGCCGCCCCCGAGGGACTGCAGGGCGAGTTCGACGATCTCGTCGACGACCGCATCCCGGTCTACACCGCCACCAACACCTCCGAGGCGCTGCCCGGTCCGCTCACCCCGCTCACCATCGACCTGCAGGCCGGGGCCATCCGCCTGGGCAACGAGGCGATGGGCCACATGATCGCCATCGAGGGCATCGCGCTCGAGCACTGGGTGTCCCGCGTGACCAGCGTGCTCGGCCACCACATGTACATCAACGCCTCCATCGGCGTCTTCTCCGCCGAGAACATGCCCGGCTGGGACGAGGAGAGCGTGCGCCGCGACGTCTACGGCACCATCGGCGACCTCGAGCTGCACCCCAAGGGCCGTCCCGCCATGCCGACCGGTATGGCCGCCCGCGCGGGCACCTTCAAGGCCATGGGCCGGGTCGCCTCGACGGCCCTGCAGTTCAGCAAGACCGCCGAGCTGATCAATGCCGCCTCGCACGCGGAGGCGCTGAACCGCGACCAGATCTCCGAACTCACCGACGAGCAGCTGCACGCCCGCGCCCTGCTCTGGCGCGACCGCCTCAACCAGGCGTGGCAGGCGGCCTCCATCGGCGTCATGATGACCGGCGCGGCCACCGCCGCCCACAAGGGCGAGGTCAAGATCGATCTGAACCGCCTGGAGTCGGCCAAGACCATGCTGGCCGTGGAGCGGCTGGCGGGCCTGTGCCGCAAGGACGCCGGGCTGCAGGCGCTGGCCAAGACCGGTGACGTGGGCGCGGCCCGCGAGAAGTCGCCGGAGTTCTCCAAGGCCCTGGACCAGGAGCTGGCCAAGATCGGCCACCGCGGTCCGGGCGAGTGCGAGCTCATCAACAGCACCTTCGGCGACCGCCCCGAACTGCTGGTCACCGCCGCCGGGCGGGCCGCGGAAATGCCCGCGCCGCACCGCGAGCCGGTGCCGGAGCCGACCAGCCGCACCGCCAAGATGGCCGTCGGCGCGACCGTCTACCGCGAGCGCGCCCGCGACGCCGTCGTCCGGGTCACCAACTGTCTGCGCCTGGCCACCCAGGAGCGCGCCGCGCGCCTGGTGAAGGCGGGCAAGCTCACCGAGATCGAGGACTCGGTGTTCCTGAACCTGGACGAGATCCTGTGGGCCCCGGCCGATCTGAAGGAGCGCGTGGCGCGCCGCCGGGCCGAGCGCACCCGCTTCCAGGCGGTCCGCATGCCCGACGTGGTCAACGGCCCGTGGGAGCCGGAGGAGATCTCCGGCGCGATCGCGGTGGGCGAGACCATCACCGGTCTGGGCGTGAGCCCGGGCGTGGTGGAGGGCACCGTCAAGCGCGTGCTGACCCTCGACGACGACATCGAGCCGGGCGACATCCTGGTCGCCTCGGTGACCGACACCGGCCACACCGCCATGTTCGCCTACGCGGGCGCGGTGGTCACCGATATCGGCGGCGCGGCCTCGCACGCCGCCATCGTGGCCCGCGAGTTCGGCGTCCCCTGCGTGGTGGACGCCAAGGTCGCGAGCACCGGCCTGCAGGACGGCCAGCGCGTCCGGGTGGACGGTGCGGCCGGGACCATCACGTTGCTGGCCGACGCCGAATAGGCGCGGCCCGCAACCGAACCCGCCTCGAGCGCGCCGCGCTCGCGCCCGAGGACGGTCGGTCCACCGGAGACCGGTCGGCCCAACTACAAACCAACCAGTCTCCACTTTGCGCATCTATACCCGGACCGAGACACACCCACGCCCCGGTCCGTCACCGAAAGGAATACCCCCAGTGACGATCTCGCGCGCCGTACGCGGCACTCTGACCGGTGTAGCCGCCGCGCTCATCGCCATCACGCCGATCGCCGTCACCCCCGCGGTGGCCGCGCCGGTGCCGGTGCTGCAGACCCCCAAGGGCGTCTCGCTGAACCTGTCCACCGCGCCGAATGCCCGTGATCTGAGCGGCATTCCGATCGACGGCGGCGTCAAGGTGAAGGTCGGCTCGGTCTACCGCTCCGACGCCCTGAACAAGCTCAGCGCCGGTGAGCAGCAGCAGCTGGTGTCGGCGGGCATCGCCGAGATCATCGACTTCCGCAGCCCGGTCGAGCGCTCGCAGAACCCGGACAAGCTGCCGGCCTCCATCCCGGCCAAGTCGCTGCCGGTGTACGACCCGAACAACGACTTCTACCTGTTCTTCGCCAAGGCCGTGCAGGGCGGCCCCGAGGTCCAGCAGCAGCTGCTCGGCGACGGCAAGGCCCAGCAGTACATGGTCGACTACTACAAGTGGCTGGTCACCGACGCCACCTCGCGCGGGCAGTTCTCGGCCGCGCTGAAGGAGATCGCCAACGCCAACGGCCCGGTGCTGTTCCACTGCACCGCCGGTAAGGACCGCACCGGCTGGATGTCGGCCATCCTGCTGACCGCCCTGGGCGCGCCGAAGGGCCAGGTCTACAACGACTACCTGGACTCCAACGACAACCTGGCCGCCGCCAACCAGGCCACCCTCGACGGCCTGGTCGCCGCCGGGCTGGTCAAGGACCCGTCGCTGTTCGAGCCGGTCCTCGGCGTCGACCGCGCCTTCCTCGACTCCGCCTTCGACGCCGTGCAGGCGAGCTTCGGCTCCTTCGACAACTTCCTGTCGCAGGGCCTGGGCATCGACGCCGCGACCGTCGCCACGCTGAAGTCCAAGCTGGCGGGCTAGCAGCAGCCTCCGCAATGCCGGCGCCGTGGCCCGGGGAGGCGGCCATGGGACGGCGTCGGCATCCGCATGTCCGCCCCATGTCCGCTTCCCAATTTCGATCTACATGCGAAAATTCGCATAATGCACGAGATCTGGCAGCTGGACGGGCGGCGCACCCGCTCGGTGAGCGCGGAGAACCCGACCGGTGAGCCCGGTGGGGGCGGGCGGGCCATCTCCGGAACCGGTGCGTTCGCGGCGGCGGGGCTGGGGCGGGGCTGGAAGGTCTCGCCGTCCATCGACCTGCGGCCCGGCGAAACCGCTACGCTCGCCGACCTTTCCGGGCCCGGCGTGATCCGGCACCTGTGGCTCACCACCGATCGCGCGCTGCTGCGCGATTTCACGCTCCAGATGTATTGGGACGACGCGCCGGAACCGGCCGTCGCGGTGCCGCTGGGCGACTTCTTCTGCAATGGCTGGGATCAGCTGGCCCTCGTCGACTCCGCCATGATCGTGGTCGCACCGGCGGGCGGTCTGAACAGCTACTGGGCCATGCCGTTCCACTCCCGCGCGCTGATCACCCTGCACAACGGGTCCGAACAGGCCGCGCCGGTGTATTACCAGATCACCTATCTGGAAGAGGACTTACCGGGCGCCGCCGGGTATCTGCACGCCCGGTGGCGCTGCTCCGATCCGCTGGGCACGCCCGCGGAACATCCGATCGTCGAGATCGACGGCGGCCCCGGCCGGTACGCCGGAACGTATCTGGCCGTGCAGCCGCGCGCCACCGGCTGGTGGGGCGAGGGCGAGCTCAAGTTCTATCTCGACGACGACACCGAATTCCCCACCCTCTGCGGCACCGGGACCGAGGATTATTTCGGCGGGGCCTGGAATTTCGACCTCGACGGCGCTTATCGCCCCTACTCCACCGCCTATCTGGGCATGCCGCAGGTGCTGCCGCCGCATCGAATCTACGAGCCGCATCAGCGATTCGGCATGTACCGCTGGCACATTCCCGACCCCATCTGTTTCGAGTCCGGGTTGCGCGCCACCGTGCAGGCGCTGGGCTGGCGCGAAGACGGCCACTACCGACCGCTGGACCAAGCCCACGTGGCGTCCACCGCCTTCTGGTATCAATCGCTCCCCTGATCCCCCGAACGTCCCGTAACGATTGTGGGACAGCGGAAAGAATGCGATTGCTATTGCGTAAAACGCGTCGAGCGCGTGGCACGCGGGTGCATGGTATTCGTATGCGCGCCTTGGTCGTCGAGAAGCCCGGACAGTTCTCGGTCGAATCGGTGCCGGATCCGCTACCCGGCACCGGTGAGGTCGTGATCCGGGTGGACGCCGTCGGGATATGCGGGACGGATATCCATATCGTCGAGGGCGAATTCCCGCCCACCCCCTATCCGATCGTGCCCGGACACGAATTCGCCGGGGAAGTGGTGGCGCTCGGCGCGGACGCGGCCGGGGTGCGGATCGGCGACCGGGTGGCGGTGGATCCGTCGTTGTTCTGCGGCCGCTGCCACTATTGCGCGATCGGGCGCGGGAATCTGTGCGAGAACTGGGGCGCCATCGGCGACACCGTGGACGGCGCCATGGCCGAGTACGTGAAAGTGCCCGCCGCCAACTGTTATCGGCTGCCCGGGCATGTGTCGCCCGCGCACGGCGCGCTGGTGGAACCGCTCTCGTGCGCGGTGCACGGATTCGACGGGCTGCCACGGCGACTCGGCTCGCACTATCTGATCTACGGCGCGGGGACCATGGGTCTGCTCATGCAGCAGCTGGCCGCCGCGGCGGGCGCGGCCTCGGTGTCGGTGGTGGACACCAATGCCGACCGGCTGGCGGTCGCCCGCACCCTGGGCGCGGACGCGGCCACCACGTCGGCCGACGACATGGACCGGCCCGAGGGCTGGGAGATCGTGATCGATTGCAGCGGAACGGTGGCCGCGATCGAGGACGGGCTCTCGCGGGTGCGGCGCGGCGGCACCTATCTGCAGTTCGGGGTGGCCCCGGCGGCGGCGCGGGCCAGCGTCTCGCCGTTCCGCATCTACAACGACGAGATCACCATCGTCGGATCCATGGCGGTACTGCACAGTTTCGGCCGGGCGGTGGACCTGCTCGGCGAGGGCGTGATCGACGCGGACACCGTGATCACCCATGATTTCGCCCTCGAGGAATTCGGCGATGCCCTGCGGACCTTCCGCGCGGGCACCGGACGCAAGATCCAGTTGCATCCCGGACGGGCGGCACGATAGAGGGTGGTGGCCAATGACGGTCGTTGCCGGAGTGGATTCCTCCACTCAGTCCTGCAAGATCGTGGTGTGCGACGCCGATACCGGAACGGTATTGCGGCAGCGCCAGATTCCGCACCCCGACGGCACCGAGGTGCCGCCGGCTATGTGGTGGGAGGCGCTGCGCGCGGCCTGTGATCGCATGATGCGTGATGTCGAGGCCATCGCGGTGGCCGGGCAGCAGCACGGGCTGGTGGTGCTCGACGCCGCCGGGCATCCGGTGCGGGACGCGCTGCTGTGGAACGACACTCGCTCGGCGGAGGCAGCCAGTCAGCTGGTGGGCGAGCTGGGCGGGCCGCAGGCGTGGGCGGACGCGGTGGGCAGTGTGCCGCTGGCCGCGCACACCGTGGCCAAGCTGCGCTGGTTCGCCGACCACGAACCCGAGCTGGCCGACCGGACGGTCCGGGTGCTGCTCCCCCACGACTATCTGACCTGGCAGCTGCGCGGCGGCGATCCGGCGACCGAGCCCACCACCGATCGCGGTGACGCCTCCGGCACCGGGTACTGGTCCCCGGCCGCGGGCGCCTACCGGACCGACCTGCTGGCCATGGCCTTCCGAGGCCGCAGTCCGGGCCTGCCCCGGGTGCTCGCGCCCGCCGAGATCGCCGGGCACACGCCGGGCGGGCGGCTGGTGGCCGCGGGCACCGGCGACAACGCGGCCGCGGCGCTGGGGCTGGGCATCGCGGACGGCGACGTGGTGGTGTCGCTGGGCACCAGCGGGACGGTGTTCACCCGGGCCGCGTCGCCCAGCGCCGATCCCTCCGGGGCCGTCAACGGGTTCGCCGACGCCACCGGCGCGTTCCTGCCGCTGGTCTGCACGCTCAATGCCGCCCGGGTCCTGGACGCGACGGCGGTCCTGCTGGGCACCGACGTGTCCGGCCTGGAAGTGCTGGCCGCGCAATCCCCCGCGGGCGCGGACGGTCTCACCCTGCTGCCCTACATCGCGGGCGAGCGCACCCCGAATCTGCCGCACGCCACCGGCAGTCTGCACGGCCTGCGCCCGCACACCATGCGCCCGCACCATCTGGCCCGGGCCGCCATCGAGGGCATGCTCTGCAATATCGCCGAGGCCCTGGACCGCCTGCCGACGGTCCCGCATCGAATCCTGTTGATCGGCGGCGCATCCCGCTCCCGCCTCATCGCCCACGCGGCGGCCACCATCTTCGGCCGCACCGTCACGGTCCCCAACCCGAGCGAGTACGTCGCCCTGGGCGCGGCCCGCCAGGCCGCCTGGGCGCTGCGCGGCGGCCCGCGCCCACCCCGCTGGCCCACCCCGCCGGGCACCGAATTCCACACCCTGGCAGCGGGAGTCGGCGCCGCGATCCGCCAGCGTTACGCCGAGATCAGAGACACCTACTACCCGTAGACGACCGGGCCGTCCGACAGGTAGTCATCCCACGTCTTGTGCCGGGTGATGTAGTTCCGGATGGCGTCGCGGGCGATCTCCTGTTTGGATCGCCCTTCCATCGCCGCCTGCGCACCCAGCGCAGCTTCTTCGTCCTCGCTGAGCCGCAAAGTCCATGCCACCGCGAATTCATACCACCCCGGTGTCACCGTGTCTGCCGAACGACCGTCCAGTTGGCAACCATCACATGACGAACAGGTAGCCGAGGCCCGGGATGCGTACCGGCTATTGCGCTCACGGCGAGTTCAACCATCGTCAGCACCGGTCGCTGACTCGTAGCTTCACGAGGTATGACGACCGAGCTGAGCACCCCGTTGAACGATATCGTCGAGGCGACCGGACGTGCCGTGGCGGCGGATCCCGCCCAGGCCACCGTGGTCTTCCGGGCCGCGGGCACGCCGGAGGGCACAGTGGGCAGCGCAATCGCGCTGGGCCGGTACACGGTTCGGGTGGACGAGCCGCCCGCGCTGGGCGGCGAGGGATCCGCACCCAATCCGGTGGAGGTGTATCTGGCCTCGCTGATCGCCTGCCAGGTGGTGACCTACCGGTTCTGGGCCCAGCGCCTCGGCATCACCATCGACGACCTGGCCATCGAGGCCGAGGGCGATCTCGACGTGCGCGGCTTCTTCGGCCTGGACGACACGGTCCGGCCCGGCTTCCAGGCGGTCCGCGTCACCGTCCGGGTCGGCGGCCCCGAATCCGCCGCGCGTTACGCCGAACTGCAACGGGCCGTCGACGAGCACTGCCCGGTCCTGGACCTCACCACCGGCCGCACCCCGGTCGAGACCACCCTCGTCACCCAGTAGCAGCACCCCACCCACCGGAGGCCCCGATGACCGAATCCGTCCTGCCCGAAGACCCCAGCGCCACCTGGAGTTTCGAGACCAAGCAGATCCACGCCGGGCAGCAGCCCGACGCCGCGACCGGCGCCCGCGCGCTGCCGATCTACCAGACCACGTCGTACGCGTTCCGCGACACCGACCACGCCGCCGCGCTGTTCGGGCTCGCCGAGCCGGGCAATATCTACACGCGGATCATGAACCCCACCCAGGACGCGGTGGAGCAGCGGATCGCGGCGCTCGAGGGCGGCGTGGCCGCCCTGCTGCTGGCGTCGGGCCAGGCGGCGGAGACCTTCGCGATCCTGAACCTGGCGGGCGCCGGGGATCACATCGTGTCCAGCCCGCGGCTGTACGGCGGCACCTACAACCTGTTCCGGTACACGCTGCCGAAGCTGGGCATCGAGGTGAGCTTCGTCGAGGATCCGGACGATCTCGAGCAGTGGCGGGCGGCGATCCGGCCGAACACCAAGGCGTTCTTCGGCGAGACGGTGTCCAATCCGCAGAACCACCTGCTCGACATTCCGGGGATCGCGGAGGTCGCGCACGGGTCGGGGATTCCGCTCATCGTCGACAACACCGTCGCCACCCCGTACCTCATCCAGCCGTTCGCGCACGGCGCGGACATCGTCGTGCACTCGGCGACCAAGTACCTGGGCGGCCACGGTGCGGCCGTCGCGGGCGTGATCGTGGACGGCGGCACCTTCGACTGGCGCGGTGGACGATTCGCGGGCTTCACCGAACCCGATCCCAGCTACCACGGCGTCGTCTACGCCGACCTCGGCGCACCCGCCTACGCGCTCAAGGCACGGGTGCAGCTGCTGCGCGATCTGGGTTCGGCGATCTCGCCGTTCAACGCCTTCCTGATCAGCCAGGGGCTGGAGACGCTGAGCCTGCGCCTCGAGCGGCACGTGGCCAATGCGACCGCGGTGGCCGAATTCCTCACCGGGCGGCCCGAAGTCACGGCCGTCTCCTACGCGGGCCTGCCGTCCTCGCCGTGGTACGAGCGCGGAAAGCAGCTGGCCCCCAAGGGTGTCGGCGCGATCATCGGCTTCGAGCTGGCGGGCGGCGTGGACGCCGGCAAGCGTTTCGTGGACGCCCTGACCCTGCACAGCCATGTCGCCAATATCGGTGACGTGCGCTCGCTGGTCATCCACCCGGCCTCCACCACGCATTCGCAGCTGACCCCGGAACAGCAGCTCGCGGCGGGCGTCACGCCGGGCCTGATCCGCCTGGCGGTCGGGATCGAGGGGATCGACGACATCCTCGCCGATCTGCGCGCCGGATTCGCCGCGACGGCCTAGACGGTCAGAAGCGCCCCCTGGCCGAGATCACGGCGCGGCGCGGTGTTGCTCCCGGGCGAGGAAGTGGGCGGTGGATTTCGTTGTCTCGTACAGGGATCGGTAGTGCCGGTAGTACGGGCCGTAGTGCGCGGTGGTGTCGGGATCCGGTTCGATGGTGGCGATGATCGGGTTCCAGGCCGAGGTGTCCAGGCCCAAGGCCTCGGCGGCGAGCAGGGCGTCGCCGAGGGCCGCGCCGACGGTGTCGGCCGGAAGCTGTTGCGGCAGACCGGTGATGTCGGAGACGATGCGGGTCCACAGGCCGCCCTTGGTGCCGCCGCCGACCGCGACCAGTCGGGTGGCGGGGGCGCCGGCCGCGGCCATCGCCTCCAGATTGTGGCGGACCCCGTAACCGATGCCCTCCAGGACGGCGCGGTAGAGGTCGGCACGCTGGTGGGTGAGGGTGAGGCCCGCGATCAGGCCGCGGGCGTTCGGGTCGAACAGCGGGGTGCGTTCGCCCGCGAAGTAGGGCAGCACCAGCAGGCCGCGGGAGCCCGGCGGGACGTGGGCCGCCTCGTCGAGCAGTTCGGCGAAGGCGCTGCCGGTGAGGGCCCGCAACCAGTCGGTGACCGCGCCGGAGGTCGCCATCCCGGCGGCGGAGGTGAAGGTGCCGGGCCAGGTTCCGCAGGTGGTCCACAGCCCCGGCTGCGGGCGCGGGTCGGCCAGCACCTGGGTGAGGAACATGGTGGTGCCGTACATGATCATGCAGTCACCGGGGGCGCGGACGCCGATCCCGGCCGCCTCCGCCCAGGCGTCGATGGTGCCGGTGGTGACCGGAAGCCCCACCGGCAGACCGGTGGCGGCCGCCGCGTCGGGGGTGACGCGGCCGACGATCTCGGTGGGCCAGGCCAATTCGGGCAGGCGCAGGCCGGGCGCGACGGATTCGGCCCAGTCGGTGGCCCAGTCGCGGGCCACCAGGTCGTACATGGGCACGCACTGGCTGGCGGACTGGTGGTCGAGGACGTAGCGACCGGTCAGCCGGTACACGAGAAACGAACTGGCCATCAACAGCATTCGGGTGGCGGACCACACCCGCGGCTCGTGCCGGATGAGCCAGCGCAGTTTCGGGCCGACAGCCTGACTGGTGAGCGGCGACCCGCACCGCTCCAGCACGGTCAGCGGCCCCAATTCCGCGTCCAGTTCCTCGATTTCGACGCCCGCGCGGGTGTCGACCCCGTACAGGATGGCGGGCCGCAGTGCGCGGCCGTCCGCGTCGGCGGGCAGCAGGCACGGGCCGATGCCGCTCACCGCGAGCGCCTCGATGGGTTCGCCGTCCGCGGCCGCCACCAGGTCGCGGGCGATGCCCACGAAGTCGGCCCACCACACCGTCTCCGCGTCGTGCTCCACCCAGCCGGGCCGGGGCGTCGACACCCGGTGCGGGCGTTCGGCGCGCATGGCGACCACGCCGTCCCGGTCGGTGAGTACGCCCTTGGATCCGGAGGTGCCGATATCGATGCCGAGGAGCATGTCAGCCCGCCCGGGTGAACTCGTCGAGGGTGACGCCCAGCAGCTCGCAGGCCGCACGCACGGTGGCGCGCTGATCACCGGGGACGGCGTGAATGTGATTGGCGCCGAAGCGGGACAGGAAATCCCCGGCGTCGGCGTCCAGGCGGGCGAAGGCGTGCGGCCATTCCCAGGTGGACTGCTTCATCAGCGATTCGTTGGTGGCGTCGTCGTAGGTCTCGAACGCACCGAGCATGAGTTGCATGCGGTAGTCGCCGTCGCGGCGGGTGAGGCGGGCGAAGGTCATCTCGCCGGGCGCGGCCAAGTGGTGCACCGACGCGCCGCCCGCCGGGAAGAAGAACACCTCCGGGTACAGGTGCACCCGGGCCAGGTTCTCGGCCGGATCGTCGCTGCGGGCCGCGTACCAGGTGGCGTGCTGGCCGGAATTGCACAGATCCCAGATGTCGCGGTCGGCGTGATAGTGGCGGACGTCGGCGAAAAGCACGGGGGTGCCGGAGATCTGCTTGAGCAGCTGCATGGTGAGCGCGCCGTCCATATCGGCCTCGGTGGCGCAGACATGCGGCTGTTTGGGCCCGTTCCAGTCGTAGGGGTCGTTGAGGAAGGCCTCGGTGACGTCCATGGTGGCGAAGTACTGGGTCAGTTCCGGCTGGCCCTTGATGCCGGAGAAGTCCAGCCGCCATTCCGCGATCAGATCCCGCACCGCCAGATACGAGCGCAGTTGCCGCTCCAGCAGGTCCGGCGTCAGTTTGACCCCGTCGTAGTGCACCCCGGCGGTATTGCGCTCCAGCCATTCTCGCGCCGCCCGCGCCTCACCGGCGTCGGCCTGGTCGGCGCGGCAGACGATCTCCCACTGGTCGATCTCCTCCACGTCGATCCCGAACACCCGCTGCCATTGATCGGTATTGGCGACCGCCGTGTTCATCCCCATGGGCCGCCCGCCGAACCGCCCGAAGGTGCTGCCGCGCAGTCCCGCGACCGCCGCCGCGGCCCGCGCCCGCACCCCGATCGCCACGATCAGTTCCGGATCGGCCGGGTCACCCCACAGCCGGGCGTGCTCGCGCCCGATCTGATCGAGGGCCCCGCCGGCGGCCAGCATCCCCACCATGCCCGGCTGCACCGGGTCGATGTTCGACAACAGCAGCAGCGGCCCCCGCAGCGCGCCCGCCGCCAGCATGGTGAAGTGCGGGAACGCCCACACCGCGTAGTGCAGCACGGTCAGATCCACCCCCGCGGCCTCCACCCGCCGGGCGACCTCGACCGCCCGGCCATTGCTCGCGACCGGTTCCCGGCCCCGAATCACGGTGTGCCCGGCGGCCGTCAGCTCGGCGACCAGCCGGTCTTCCGCCGTCTTGATGAATCCGACGATGCCGCCGTGCACATAGTCGCGGCCGTCGGAAAGACTGATCACGCCGATTCGGGCCATGGTGCCTGCCTCCCCGCAACGTTCTGATCGTCAGCACTGGGTGGGACTCTCGACTCACCGTCCAGAATCCCAGTTCAGACCGCCCGCCACGCCCGAAATCGGATTTTCGGGTCAGCCCGGGAAGATCAAGGGCGCCAGCGCGACTCCACCCTGCCCCCACCCGGCATGCGTCACCCACAGGCCGCCGTCATGGGTGATCACCTCCGCGGCGTGGGCCCGGATGTGTCCCACGCGGTCGGAGGTGTCGAAGTGAAAGGGATTGTCGCTGCGAAAGATCTCGGTGCCGATGTAGTCCGGGCGCGGACCGATCAGCAGGTACCAGGCGTCCTCGTGCCGCACCACGAACGGTGACTCGGTATTGCCCGCCCCGGTCCCGGTCGTCGGATCGGTGTAGGCGATGCGGCGCTCGCTCCACCGCATCAGGTCCGGACTGGTCCGATAGGCGACGATATGATTCCCACCGGCGGGGGTGCTGGTGGCGCAGTAGTACAGGACCCATGCGTCGCCGATCCGCAGCACCATGGGGTCCCGCGCGTCGTAGCCGTCCCGGAACACCGGGCTCGCCGGATGCCGCCGCCAGTGGAACAGGTCGGTGGAGGTGGCCAGGCCCATACCCGTTGCGGTGCGGTCGATTCCGCCGCCGTCGTAGAACATCCAGTATCGGTCCCCGGCGTGGACGACGAACGGCGCCCACAGATGCCGCTCCCCCCGCTCCCGGTCCACCGTCAGCACGGAGGGATGCTTGGTCCACGGCCCGAGCGGATCGTCCGCGGTGGCGTGCGCGAACTCGGTCTCGTCGAAGGGATCGGCCGGTTCCGGATGCGTGATCCCGAACAGATGCCACCGCCCCCGGGCATCCCTGATCAGCGAGTGATCGTTGACGTACCACCGCTGACCGGCCTCGCTCGGATCGTAGACGTGCCGGAACTCCCCCGCCCGCACCGTGCCCATAACCCGTCCTCCATATAGGACAAGAACTGTCCCAGTCGTTGTCGACGATGGATTCATGCCGGAACTCTCGCTGCGAACCCTAAACCGCACCCTGCTGCTGCGTCAGCGGTTGCACGAACGAACCGCGATGCCCGTCGCCGACCTGATCCGGCACCTCGTCGCGGTGCAGGGGCAGGAGCCGAACCGGCGCTATCTGGCGGCCTATGGTCCGGCGACGGTGGGCGATATCCAGGAGTTCGCGGGGGTCACGAAGCTCGCGGACGTGGTCGAGGGGATGCGGGGCGAGCTCCGGGTGTTTCGCGATGATGCGGGACGCGAGCTCTTCGATGTACCGGACGCTCCGATCGCGGAGGCGGATTCGCCTGCGCCGGTGCGGTTTCTGCCCGCGTTCGACAATTCCTGCCTCGGGCATCGGGATCGGCGACGGATCATCCGCGACGAGGATCGGGCCCGGATCGCGAAGATCGCGTCGGGCGGGGTGCCGATGTACCTGATCGACGGATTCGTGCGCGGCCGGTGGGATGTGGACGGGTCGACCATCCGGATCACGCCGTGGCACGCCCTGGCCGCGGACGACGAAGCCGCCCTGCGCGCCGAGGCGGAACGGCTGCTGCCGTTCATCACCCCGGGCGAGGGCGGCGACGTGGTGTTCGAGCAGCGGAGCGCTCAGGCGACCAGGACCTCGCGCAGGCGCTCGAGCTCGGACTCGGTGAGGCCGTTGGCGAGCAGCCACGCGGCCGCACCGCCGTGCTCGGCGTGCAGGTTCGCCAGGAAGCCGAGCATGACCTCCGGGGAGACCGCGAGGATGCCGGTGTTCGTCTGCGGCAGGCCCTCGTACGACGGGAGGGCGTCGAGGCGGTCGCGGACCTTCTGGATGCGCTCGTTGGTGAGGGCGTAGTCGTGGGCGATCGCCTCGGCGGGAACGCCGACCGCGTCCAGCAGGACCGCGGCCAGCACGCCGGTGCGGTCCTTGCCCGCGGCGCAATGGAACAGCACCGAGTGGCGGACCGGATCGATGATGAGGCGCACCGACTCGACGATGTGCTCGCCGCTGCCGCCGAGCAGCTGACCGTAGAGCTCGGTCAGGTCGACGCGGGTCTTGTCGGGGACGAGATCCCGTGCGGCCAAGGAGGACTGGGGCGACTTGCGGATCGGCAGGTTCGCGATGTGCACCGCGGAACCGCCGATCAGGCCGTAGCCCTCGCGCTCCACCTCGTCGGGCAGGCGCAGATCGATGACCGTGCGCAGGCCCAGCGTGTCGACCAGCTGCGACAGATCGTCGGAGGTGGCCTGCTGCAGGGTCGACGAGCGCAGCACGATGCCGAAGCGGGTGGTGCCGCCGCCGGCGACCGGCAGGCCGCCCAGGTCACGGACATTGTCGATCTGGGCGAAGTCGATCCAGCGGCCGGTCACGGCGTCGGTGGTCACGGGCGCGTCGGTCGCTACGGGCTCAGTGGGCACGGCCGGCTGCCGCCTCTTCGGCGCGGGTCAGGCCGCACAGACCGATCAGGTCTTCGTGCAGCTCGAACCACACGGTGTGGTAGCTGTCCATGATCGGACGCGCCACGTAGGTGTGGTCGCCCTCGCCGATGCGCTCGACGGCGCGGTCCAGGCGATCCAGGTAGCGGGACAGGCGCGGGGCCAGGCCGCCCAGGCGGGCGATCAGCGGGCGCAGGGTCTGGTGGGTTCCGTTGAGGCGGGCCAGGACCGAGGCGTCGTAGTCGGCGTCGGCGTGGTCGTTGACCGTGGCCGGGTCCTTCATCTGCCAGTCGGTGATGATGACCTTGAGATCGGCGTTGAAGACGCAGAACTCGTCGTAGGCGGCGGTCATCGCGGCCGCGTCGACGGTGCCGCGCTCCTCGGCGAGCAGCTGCTCCAGGCGCGGGCGGCCGTCCGGGGTGATGCGGAAGCCGGCCGGGGTGGTGGCGCAGTAGCCCGCGGTCACCAGATCCGCACAGCAGGAGGCGATCTCGGCGGTGTCGGCGAACAGGCTGAGCGCCAGGTTGTCGGCGTTCACCCGGCCCTTGATGCCGACCAGCCGCAGCACGGCCAGTTCGGTGACGGGAGCGTTCACGGCGGTCACTTCCTCCTGCTCGGCGTTCTCGCTTGCGGCGGAACGGTTTTCCAGGCGCTCGGCCAGCTGTTCGCCGTCCACGCCCGCCCACTGGGCGAGCTGGCGCACGTCGTCGAGCACCGACTGCTCGACCGGCTTGGCGACGACTTCGCCGGGCAGCACCAGACCGGCGCCGCCGTCGACGGTGACCGTCTTACCGGTCAGCGCGGCCACGACACCCGGGCCGCAGCCGACCACGCACGGGCGGCCGAGTTCGCGGCTCACCAGCGCGGCATGCGAGGTGGTGCCGCCCAGTTCGGTGACGATGGCGCGGGCGGCGATCATGCCGTGCAGGTCGTCGGGGCTGGTGGTGGGACGGACCAGGATGACGTCCTCGCCGGCCTCGGCGCGGGTCTCGGCTTCATCGGGGTCGGTCACGACCACGCCGGAAGCCAGTCCGGGGCAGGCGGATTCGCCGCGGGCGAGGGGCTCCTGGCCGCCGGTGTCACCGGAGGCGGGACGCAGCACCTCGCGCACCTGATCGGGCGTCACCCGGTCCAGGGCCTCGTCGGCGCTGATCAGGCCTTCTTCGACCATGGCGACGGCGGTGCGCACCGCGGCGCGGGCCGACCGCTTGGCCGGACGCGACTGCAGCAGCCACAGGGTGCCGGACTCGACGGTGAACTCGATGTCCTGCAGGTCGCGGCCGTCGTGCTCCAGCAGCTGCGCGGCGGCGATGAGCCGCTCGTGCACCGCGGGCTGGGTGGCAGCCAGATCGTCGAGGGGGCGCGGGGTCAGGCGGCCGGACACCACGTCCTCGCCCTGCCCGCCGACCAGCCACTCGCCGTAGACGGGTGTGTCGCCGGTATTGGGGTTGCGGCTGAAAAGCACACCGGTGCCGGATGATTCGTCGAGGTTGCCGAACACCATGGCCTGCACGGTGACCGCGGTGCCCATGGTGTCGGCCAGGCCGCGGTGGGCGCGATAGGTCTTGGCGCGCGGGGAATCCCAGGACCGGAACACGGCCTCGATGGCGCCGCGCAGCTGATCCCACGGGTCGGCCGGGACGACGCCGTTCGCGTCACCGAGCACGGTCTCGCGGTACTGGTGCACGAAACGGGAGCGGGTGTCGTCCGCGTAGCCGGGGTTGCGGGTCTCGGCGGCCAGCGCCTGCTGCACCGCGTCGGTCATGCCCAGGTTGAGGACGGTGTCCATCATGCCGGGCATGGAGATCGCCGCGCCCGAACGCACCGACACCAGCAGCGGGCGATCGGCCGATCCGAAGCGGCGGCCGGTGCCGCGCTCGATCATGGCGATGCCCTCGAGCACCTGCGCCCAGATCTCCTCGGCGATCGCGCCGCGGGTGGTGTAGTCGGCCCAGCCGTCGGTGGTGATCACGAACGCGGGCGGCACCGGCAGCCCGAGCGCCCGCATGTGATCGATGCTCCACGCCTTGCCGCCGATCTTGTCCCGCGACAAGCCGCACGCGCCGTCGAGTTCGACAACGGTGGTCGCGCCCGCCGCGAGGTCCTGGCGCTGCGCAAGCTCCGTTCCGGCCGTCATGTCACTCCTTCGAGATTCTGGATTCATTCGCACTCCAGCGCTCCGCCGCTGCTCGAGCGGCCTGCCGGGCAATATCCGTCCCCCCCGACGTTCCACTACAACGAGAGTGCCGTGTGACGCCCCGCACCCCCAAGTCCCATCCCGATGACCGGAATGGGTACGCCCGGAGGGCAGTCCAACACGGCACGCCCGGTCAGCGGGATGGCACGGCGAATAAGGGCAATCGGGTGAGGGGGCTGGGGCAGGATGGGCGGATGGATCGGCGGCACTCGGGCGGCATCTCCGCGGTCGGAGGTGTGACGACCATTCCGGCGCTGGTGGCCGATCGGGCGCGGCGGTATCCGGAGGCCGTGGCCATTGCCGGACCGGCGGGGCGGCTCACTTTCGCCGAGCTGGCCGAGGAGGCCGCAGCGGTGACGCGGGCCGCGATCGCCTCCGGGTTGGAGCCGGGAGATCGGGTCGGGCTGTGGGCTCCCAACAGTGTTCGCTGGATCGTGACCGCCCTCGGGATGCTCGGCGCGGGCGCCACTCTGGTGCCGATCAGCACCCGGCTGCGCGGCCCGGAAACCGCCGAGGTGCTGGCCCGCAGCCATGCCAAAGCCGTGTGCACCGTGCAGGAGTTCCTGGGCGCGGACTACCCGGCCATGCTCGCCGAATCCGGTCGCGGGCTACCGGATCTGGAGCACCTCATCCTGCTCGACGACGCCCGCGGCGAGAGCGCGGCGGACTGGGACATCAGCTCGTGGGCCGGGTTCCTGGCCCCGGGCGCCGTGATCGAGCCGCGGTCCGCGATCGAACGCACCGCCGCCGTCGACCCGGAGTCCATCTCCGACATCCTGTTCACCTCCGGCACCACCGGCACCCCCCGCGGCGTGCTGGCCACGCACCGCCAGACGCTGGAGGTCTTCGCCCGGTGGTCCGAGGTCGTCACCCTGCGCCCGCGTGACCGATATTTGCTGGCTAACCCGTTCTCGCACACCTTCGGCTACAAGGCGGGCATCCTGGCCTGCCTGCTACGCACCGCCACCATGGTCCCGATGGAACGCTTCGACGCGGCCATCGCCCTCCAGCTGATCGAGAGCGAACGCATCACCGTCCTGGCCGGGCCGCCAACGCTTTTCACCGACCTGCTCGCCGCCGGCCCCGACGACTACCTGCTCGGCTCACTACGTCTGGCGGGCACCGGCGGCTCCACCATCCCCGCCGAACTGGTCCGCCGCATTCACGAGGACCTGCGCATTCCCGCCGTCTTCACCGCCTACGGCCTCACCGAATCGATCGGCGTGGTGTCCATCTGCCCACCCGACTCCCCCGCCGAACTGGCCGCCGACACCGTGGGAAAACCCCTGCCCGGCAGTGAGATCCGCATCGTGGACCGCGAAGGCAAACCCCTCGAGACCGGCGAGCCCGGCGAGGTCACCGTCCGCGGCCCCAATGTCATGCACGGCTACCTGGACGATCCGGCGGCCACCGCCGCCGCCATCGACCCGGACGGCTTCCTGCACACCGGCGACATCGGCACCCTCGACCCCGACGGCTACCTGCGCATCACCGACCGGCTCAAGGACATGTTCATCGTCGGCGGCTTCAACGCCTACCCGGCCGAGATCGAACGAGTCCTGCTGCGGCACCCCGATATCCGCGATGTCGCCGTGATCGGCATCCCCGACGAGCGGCTCGGCGAGGTGGGCCGGGCCTACGTGGTCCCCGTCGCCGGGGCCGCCGCCGATCCGGCCCCCATCATCGAATGGTCCCGCGCGCGGCTGGCGGGCTACAAGGTGCCGCGGGAGATCGTCTTCGCCGACGACCTCCCGCGCAATGCCGGCGGCAAGGTGCTCAAACAGCGCCTGCGCGACCCGGACTGATCAGTTCCCCAGCACCGGGCCGTCGGCCCAGCGGTACAGGTGGGCGATCGCCGGGTCCACGATGGAGCCCGGGATCTCGGCATCGAACCAGCGGTCGACATGCGTCCAGTGGTACGGGTGCAACAGATAGTCGCCATTGAGGCCGTCGGGGTCGGCGAACTCCTGCTCCCAGACGTGCGTCCAGCGGGCGTGGCCGGGGACCCGGCTCAAGGACCAGGACCGGATGGCCGGGATGTGGGCGGGCATGGCCATCAGGTCGGATTCGAAGCGCGACACCGTATCCGGGGACGTGCCCTCCCGGACGGTGAGCAGCAGGGTGCGCTTCACCCGGCGGGGCACGTCGAGGCGGACCACGCGGGCGTGCACCGGGGCCAGCGGCACCAGATCGGCCGCACCGGGCAGGCCCGGCAGGACCGCGCTGGGCGTCGACTCGGTGGTCAGGTCCCACAGCGCGCCCAGGCCGCCCGCGCTGCCCGGCAGATCGACCCCGGCCGAGCAGTGCGCCACAGCAGGATTCGCGGACGCCGCGGAGGCGAAGGCGGTCAGCCGGCCGTCGGCGTCCTCGGCGGGCGGGGCGGTGAGAATCACCCAACGGGTCATGCCTGCACCTCCTGCACCGCCATGACGTGCCGCTCCCTGGTCAGGGCGACCGCGTCGGTGTCGGACCAGAAGGCCGCCACGCCCGGATCGGCGGCGGCCGCCGCGCGCATGCCGTAGAAGTCGTAGATGCCCGGCAGCTCCCAGATGATCTGCACGGCCACCGAATCCGCGCCGGTGTGCTCACGCAGCACCTGCGGGGCGCGCAGGCCGCGAGCGGTGGCGCCGGGCAGGTAGTCGCCGCGCCACCGGGCGAGCCAGTCCTCGGTGCGGTCGGCGGGCAGGACGACGCGGTCGAACACGCGGACGGGGGTCGCCGGGTTCACAGCGTCGACTCCACGTCGTTGCGGTACCGATCCACGTAGGCCGCAAGGTTTTCCACGCCGTTGAGCAGGGACTCCGGGCCGAACATGGGCGGGGTCAGCACGATGCGGCTCGCACCGGCGGTGACGTAGGGACGCACGTAGTCGGCGTCGAACTCGCGCACGAAGTCGAACGAGCCGGGCCAGATCGTCATCTCGACGGCGTCCTCGGAACGTCCCGCCGCGGCGGACAGTTCGCGGATCGTGTCCGCGCCGCGCGCGAAATCCTCCGAGGAGATCGTGTACGGGAACCAGCCGTCGCCGACCTTGGCCGCGCGCCGCACCGCGGGAGCGCTGTTGCCGCCCAGCACGATCGGGATCGACCGCTCGGGCTGCGGCTGGCAGAACAGATCGTCGAACGACACGTGCTTGCCGTGATAACTCGCCGGCTCCTGCGTCCACAGTGCCCGCATCGCCCCGATGGCATCGTCGAGCCGGGTGCCGCGTTCCTCGAACGGCACGCCGATCGCCGCGTATTCCTCCTTCTGCCAGCCGATCCCGAGGCCGAGCAGCAGACGGCCGTCCGAGATCCGGTCCAGCGTGGCCGCCCGCTTGGCCAGCACCACCGGGCTGTGCAGCGGGGCCACCACCATGGCGGTGCCCAGCTTCACCGTGCTCGACGCCGCCGCCACGAACGCCAGGGTCTCCAGCGGATCGGTCATCGGCACCCCGATACCGCCGCCGCCGGGCATCCGGCCGTCGGGCGAGTACGGGTACAGCGGCTCGTAATCCTGGGCCACCACAACGTGTTCCACGGTCCAGATCGACTCCAGCCCACATTCCTCGGCCGCCGCGGCGAACTCCCGTAGGAATCCGCCCGAGGTCACCAGGCCGTCGAGATATGGCATAAGCATGCCGATGCGCATCGGACGCCTCCGTCCTTCCGGGTCCGGCCCACCCTGGGCCACCCGTCGATCGTGGCTGTTGCGGGGGTCACAATCAGGAGGGGTCCCGTTCACTGAGAACGTATATATTCGCAGTTCAGGGCATGTTTACCCGGCAACGTCCAGTAGCCCCGCACCGGATGGCGCGGGGCTGCTGCACACGCTCTCGGGCCGTGCCCCGGTGCGGAACGCACCGGGGC
>NZ_JBHWHH010000116.1:0-23661 GCF_042732555.1 Nocardia sp. NPDC059764 | reverse complement strand
GCGCGACGGCTTAGGCGTCGCGCTGCGCCGGACCCACGCTGCGCCGACCCACGAAATGGGCCGGGATCTCGGGCATTTCGGGCAGATGTCTCAGACGATCAGCCTCCGGCGAGCATGGCCGCCGCCACGAGTGCGCTGATAATGGCTAGCGCCAGCACCGCGAGGATCACCCGGGCGCTCTGGGTGGGTGGTTCGGCGGGCGGTTGGTCGGCCATGCGTTCATCTCCCTCGTAGGTAACGGGTCGTGCGCGGCTATCGTATTCCGGCGGCTCCCAAGATGTTTGGTGTCCCCCGGGTTCCGGCATAAACACTGCCATTTCCCGGCCACGCCGGGGAAACCGGGATGGCCGAATACGAAACGCACGACCCGCTGACCTACGGTCCGCCGGACGCCCGCGGCGCCCGACTGTACCAGTCAGTAACGACCGAACAACACCGCCGCATTGTGCCCGCCGAATCCGAACGAATTGTTCAGCGCGAACTCGACTCCGGTCTTGCGCGGCTGTGTGTGCACCACATCCAGCTCCACGTCCGGATCCTGATTCTCCAGGTTCAGCGTCGGCGGAATCACCTGATCACGCAGTGTGAGCACCGAGATGATCGCCTCCAGTGCGCCGACCGCGCCCACCGAATGCCCCAGCGCCGATTTGGGCGCGTACACCGACGGATGCGTGCCCACCGCGGACGCGATCCCCTTGGCCTCGGCCAGATCCCCGATACTGGTTCCGGTGGCGTGCGCGTTCACGTGATCCACTTCCTCGGGCCGGACGCCCGCGGATTCGATGGCCCGGCGCATGGCCCGCGCGCAGCCCGCGCCCTCGGGATCCGGGGCGACCATGTGATAGCCGTCGGCGGTGAGACCGGCGCCCAGCAAGCGGGCCAACGGCTTCGCGCCGCGCGCCCGCGCGTGATCCTCGGATTCGACCAGCAGCAGCGCGGCCGCCTCGCCGAAGACGAAACCGTCGCGGTCCCGATCGAAGGGGCGAGAAGCCCGTTCGGGTTCGTCGAGCCGGGTGCTCAGGGCGCGCGCCATCGAGAATCCGGCGATCGCCACCGGATTGATGTAGCCCTCCACGCCGCCCGCCACCACCATGTCGGCCTCGCCGAGCACGATCGAACGCCAGGCGTGCACCAGCGCCTCGTTGCCGGAGGCGCACGCCGAGACCGGGGTGACCAGGCTCGCGCGCGCCCCGATCTCCAGGCCGACCACGCCGGAGACGCCATTGGGCATGGACATCGGCACCGCGAACGGTGAGACCTTGCGGTAGCCGTGGTCGCGCATGGCGTCATTGGCGTCCACGATGGTGTCCGCGCCGCCGAGTCCGGTGCCGATGCACACGCCCAGGCGGTCCTTGTCGACTTCGGGATTGCCCGCCGTGTTCCACAGGCGTTTTCCCATCACGTACGACATTTGCTGCACGTAACACATGCGGCGCTTCTTGACCCGATCGAGTTCGCCGGTCGGATCAGCCGCGAGTTTGCCACCGATGGTTACCGGCAGGTTCAGCCTGGTGAGTTCCGGGTCGTCGAGGGTGCTGATGCCACTGGCTCCGGACAAAAGTCCCTGCCAGGTTCCCTCGGTGTCGGGGGCGATCGAGGTCGTCATCTCCACGGCGGTGACCACGACATTTCGGAATCCGCCATTCCGGGTGGAGAATTCTGCGAGGCTATTCACTTTTCGCGTGTCCTTTTCGGCCAATTGGCAAGTCCTGCAGAGAATTCGCGAGCGCCTGCGAGGTTAACCCGAGAATCGCCGGAGTGCGGCACCGACACTCAGAACCGGTAAGTAACCTGCGCGGGCCTCCGATCGACATGCGACCGACCGGATTCGGGCGGGATTTCCGGCCGCCCGCTCGACCGTCGCGGTCCGGCGGCTCCGGGTACATTGTCTCAGACGGAAATTCGCTGCAAGGAGACCGATCGCATGACCGAGGCCCCGCACCGGCCGCCCGTGACCAGCCCGCCCGTGATCGCCCGCCGCTGGACCATTCACGACATCCCCGACCAGACCGGCCGCACCGCCGTGATCACCGGCGCCAACAGCGGACTCGGCCTGCGCACCGCCGAAGCCCTGGCCGCCAAGGGCGCGCACGTCCTGCTGGCCTGCCGCAACGAGATCAAGGCCGCGGCCGCCCTGGAACAGGTCGGGGCCGCCGCCACCGGATCGAAACCCGAAGTGCTGCCACTGGATCTGGCCGACCTGGCCTCCATCCGCCGCGCCGCCGACCACCTCGATGTCCGCGGCACGCCGATCGACATCCTGGTCAACAATGCGGGAGTCATGGCCCTGCCGCGCGATCAGCGCACCGCCGACGGGTTCGACGCCCAGTTCGGCACCAATCACCTGGGCCACTACGCGCTGACGGGATCCTTGCTGCCGCTGCTGCTGCGCGCCCCCGAACCGCGGGTGGTGACCGTGTCGTCCATCGCGGCGTGGGGCGGGATGATCAACTGGCTGGATCCGAACTGGCGGCGGGTGTACGTGCGCTGGCTGGCCTACAGCCAATCGAAACTCGCCAATCTGCTGTTTACCGCGGAACTGCACCGCCGGGCCGGGGCGGCGGGGGTGAATCTGACCGCGGTTGCGGCGCATCCGGGTCTGTCGGCGACCAACCTTTACACGTCCACACCGGAAAAGGGTGCGGCGGCGGCCCTCGCGGCGGTGCAGCAGCGAATACTGTTCTCACTGGCCCAATCCGACGCGAAGGGCGCGCTGCCGCAGCTCTATGCCGCCACCACGCCGGGGATGGCCGGAAACTCCTACTGCGGGCCCGCATTCGAGACGTTCGGGTATCCGCGCCGGACGCTGCGGAATCCGCTCGCCTACAGCCGTTTCCAGGCGCGGCGGCTCTGGGAGTTGAGCGAGAAGCTGACCGGCGTCACGTACGCCTGGTCCTGATCGTCACGCCTCCTCGGGAAAGGTCGATTCGCACCAGGCTGACCTGGCGCCCCCTCCGGCCCGAATCGACCCTCACGATCTGCCTGGTCCTCCCCAGCCCGCTGGCCCCGATCCACCACCGAGTCCGCGCCGTCACGAAACAATGTGCCGCAGAACTGGATTGGTGACCGCTCACCGGCGGCGCAGGAGCATTCCCCGGACGTAGGCGGCTTGGCCCGCGTGCTGGATGTCGTCGTCGACGACGCTGATGAGGCGGACGCCGAGGGTGACCGGGGGATCCCAGCGGGTGTCGACGATGCGGGGGAGATCGGCGTCGGTGAGCGTGGAGACGTAGGCGATGGTGGCGGCGTGCACGGCGTCGTAGTAGGCGAGGAGGAGGTCGGCGGGGACGTCGGCCAGGGCCGCGACGTCGGTGGGGTTCTGGGCGTAGCCGGTCGCGGTGTCATCGAAGGGGAGAGCGAAGCGGGTGGACCAGCCGCCGGCGGTCCAGAGTTGGTCGGTGGCGGCGACGGCGGCGATGTGGTCGTCCTGGACGCGGGTGAGGTGCCAGATCAGCCAGGCGATGGAGTTGGCGTCGCCGTCGGGCTGGATGCCGAGTTCGGCCTGGGTGAGGTCGGCGACGGCGCCGTGGACGTTCTCCTTGATCCGGCCGAAGGCGTCCACCAGCAGGTCAGCGCTTGTCATGGTGCGATCCGATCGTCGAGGGACAGAGGATGTTCCGGGGCTTGCTAAAGACTGAAGGCGATCGCGCGCAGCACCAGCACGGCGATGAAGACGACCGTGAAGGCCAGGTCGATCTGGACGCCGCCGAGGCGAATCGGCTTGAGGACCCCGCGGACCGGGGCGATCACCGGCTCGGTCAGCCGGTGGACGACATCGCGGGCCTTGCGCAGCGCGGGCGGGGTGTCGCCGAGAACGCCGATCCAGTCGATGATCAGGCGGGCGATCAGCAGCAGCATGAACAGCGTCAGGGCGAGCCCGAGCAGTGAACCTAGGAAAGACATGACGGACTCCTTCTTCGTGGCCGGCCTTACGTCGATCAACGCCCGACGTCGGTCGAAAGTGCCCCCATCGTCGACCATGACGGTCCGGTTCGCGGGGCGGGCTCGCCGGAGCCGTGCGAGAATCTGGGCTGCTGTTCGCCCAGCTCACCCGCGATCGCACAAGGAGTCCACGTGCGCATGAAGTATCTGGTCGGCCTGCCGGTGGCCATCCTCTCGCTGACCCCGGTCGTCACCGCCGTCGACGCCGCGACCGCCCAGGCCGCCGCGCCGACCTGGACCTGCAACGCCCAGACCTGGGACGGTCAGACCCTGCCCACCCTCACCGTCGACGCCAAGCGCGGCAAGTATCAGGCCGCGGGCGTCGCGCAGACCAAGTGGGGCGGCATCGCCAAGTACGCGACCATCGACTGCAAGCCCAACAACTGAGCCCGGACCCGTCGCGTCAGATGGCGCGGCGGTGGTTCAGATAGGCGAAGGAGGCGAGGCCCAGCGGGATCTGGCACCAGAAGGTGAGGAGCCGGAACCTCAGGGCCGCGCCCACCGCCACCCCGGCGGTCAGGCCCGCGACCGCGGTGAGGCCGGCGGCGATGGTGATCTCCTTGGTGGCCACGCCGTTCGGGGACGGTAGCAGCGGCGCCAGGGCCACGGTCACCAGTTCCACCACGAAGGTGTCGGGCAGGCTGAGATTCGCCCCGATCGCGTGCAACACCGCCCACAACGCCACCACCATGAGCAGCGGCTGCACCAGCGCGCAGATCCACAGCGCCGCCGCCCGCCGCGGCCGGAAAGCGGTGGTGGCCACGGCCTTCCACGCGAACTCTGCATCCGAACGGGCATGCCGCAGCCGCGCGGGCAGTCGCCGCCAACCGCCCTGCGCGGCCACTCGGCGATGCAGGACCAGACCTGCCACGGCCGCCGCCACACCGGCCGCGATCAGCGTGGCGATCATGATCAGCGCTGTGCGCCAAGGATTCTCGCCCACCAGGTGATGCCACGTACCTGAGGTTCGCGCACCGAGGTCGTGCCAAGGGGGTTGTGCGCTGGTGCGACTCATGAGACGCGGCGCGGCCAGCACCGCGACCACCACCAGGGGCACCCGGACCATGAGCGCGGCGAATCCCATCAACCCCATGGACACCATCGCCCCGGTATGGCTGAGCCCGGTTCGGCGCAGGAATCGCAAGCGCAGCAACAGTGAGGCCGCGGGCACCAGCCCGATAGCGGGCACCGCCAGCTGCAGGGCGAACAACTGCCCGGTGGTCGGCCGCGCCGGGATGGAGCCGCGCAACATGAAAACCGAGGTGGGCCACAGGGCGAGGGTGGCGAGCGCGGCGACCAGCAGCCAGCGCGGGTCTGCTGCGGCGAGGGCGTGCACTCCGGTCAGGACCGCGTCCCGCTGCCAGACGGCCGCGGCCGCCACCAGCAGGGTGCACACGACGGTGGGCAGGGCCTTCCTCGCCGCTGCGGGAACGGCCGCCATCCGCCTCTCCTCAGGTATCGCAGACGGGAATTTCCCCGGTGAATCGCATACGCGGGGGTCAACATTAACGTGATCGGAGGGCCGTGACCAGGGTTGTCCGAATAGTCCTGTGCGCCATCGGCAACGGAACGGTCGTCTTGTGAACGCGCCCCGGTGATACGCCGTATACCCGAGTAGGCTCACGAACGGATGGGGAGACAAGTCGTAATACAGGGACACGACATGACGAAATCCATGATCACCGAGACTCCCGGGGTCGGCTCGATGACTCCGGTGGAGTTGCTGGTGGAACTCGAACCCGTGGCGGAAGCGAATCTGAACCGGCATCTGGGGCTGGCCAAGGAATGGCATCCGCACGATTACGTGCCGTGGGACGAGGGCCGCAATTTCGCCGCCATGGGCGGAATCGATTGGGAACAAGATCAATCTAGGCTCAGTCCGGTCGCGCGCGCCGCCATGGTCACCAACCTGCTCACCGAGGACAATCTGCCCTCCTATCATCGGCTGATCTCCCACGCCTTCTCTCGTGACCGCGCGTGGGGCGCCTGGGTCGACCGCTGGACCGCCGAAGGGAATCGCCACGGCATCGTGATCCGCGACTATCTGATCGTGACGCGCGCCGTCGATCCGGTCGCGCTGGAACGCGCCCGCATGATCTGCCTCTCCCAGGGCATCGACGACCCCACCGGCACCGGCGACAACACCATCCTGCACGGCGTCGCGTACGTGACGTTCCAGGAGCTGGCCACCCGCGTCTCGCACCGCAATACGGGCAAGGCCTGCCACGAACCCCGCGCCGACCGCATGCTCACGCGCATCGCGGCGGACGAGAACCTGCACATGGTCTTCTACCGGAACATCTGCGCGGCGGCCCTGGACCTGGTTCCGGACGACGCGCTGGCGGCCGTCGCCGCGGTCGTCGAGAACTTCCGGATGCCCGGCGCGGGCATGCCCGAGTTCCGGCGCAACAGCGTCCTCATCGCCAAATACGGGATCTACGACCTGCGCCAGCACCTCGACGAGGTCGTCATGCCGGTGCTGCGCCGCTGGAACATCTTCGATCGCACCGACTACTCCGGCCGCGGCGAGCGGATCCGCGACGACCTGGCCGCCTACCTGGAGCGGCTCGGAAACGACGTACTGCGGTTCGAGGAACAGCGCGACCGCGCCCTGGCGCGCGAGGCCGCCCGCCGCGAGGAGTGAGCTCCCGCGGCGCCGAAATGTGAACAGCCACCGCGCTGTCCACAGCGCGCCGTTCTCGCCGAGCCCGCCCGGCCGCCCGCCGCTAGGGTGTGGTGCACGACGACAGGGGGAAACATGGCGGACATGCTGCGCGCCGACATCACGGCGCTGCGCATCATGGCGGCGGGCCTCAGGGGTGAGGCCGACGCCGTCACGAATATCGACCCGGTGGATCTGATCGCGAAAGTCGGGCAGGCCATGCCCAATTCGGCCATCGGCGCGGCCGCGGTCACCGTCGGTGAGCCACTGCTCGCTTCGCTCGGGCACACCGCGGATCGGCTCAGATCCTTCGCCGATACGGCCGATCAGGGCGCCACCACCTACGAGGCCACGCAGCTGGCGCTATCGGCCGCGCTGGACGGGTACCTGCACGCCACCTCCTGACCGTCGGCGTCCAGCCTCGACCGGCACGCATTGCCATGAAGCAGGTTCGGTAGGCGATCCGGTCACGGGCGGGAGGGGCGGTGGCGCGAGCGAGCCTGTCCCAGGTGTGCGGGTGGGATCCCACTGCCGCCGACCGCGCGAGTGCCGCTGTGGTGGAGGCCGATTCGGCATTCGCGGCGACACAGACGCGGGTGGCGCGGGCGGTCGACACGGCCATGGCCGGTTGGCTGGGCGCGGCGGCGACTGCCGCGGCGGTGCGGGCCTTGTCGTCCCAGCTGGCGGCGAACCATATCGGCGCGGCGCTCAGCGAGGTCGCGGACGCGTTCGCCGAGGCCGGCGCACTCGATCGGGTGTGCGCGCTGGTCGGCCACATCCGCGACGAGGCGCACGACAGCGGATGCCGGATCGCCGAGGACGGCACGGTCACCGGACCACACTCCCAGATCGGAGACCTGGCCCTGGACTTCATCTTCCAGGCCGGGTTCGATGCGACGGCGCTGGCCTTGCAGGCGAGGCTGGTGCCGCTGCTCGACACCGCCGGGGAGATCGACGAACGGGTCGGCGCCCGGCTCGCCACGGCCGCCATGGCGCTGGCGGAATTGCGGGCGGATCCGAGCGGCGGTGGGCCGAGTACCCGGATCAGCGGGTTCCTCGACGGGACCGCGCTGCTGCCGGAGGATCCGAAAGCGCTGGGTGCGCTGTGGAAGTCGCTCGGCCCCGCCGACCGCGACGAGCTGTTCGCGGCCGATCCGCTGATCGGGAGTCGGGACGGCCTGCCCGCGCTCGCCCGCGACCACTACAACCGGGTGGTCCTGCGGAAACTGCGCGCGGTCGCGGTGGCGGAGGACCGGCGGTTGATCGACCGGCACCCCGACTGGTATCGCGGTCGGAATCTGCCCACCAGCAGCGGGGATTGGACGCGGTTGCGGGCATGGGAGGCGGCGCGTGCCGAGGCGCTCACCAGGGTCGCGGGATACGAGGCGCTGGAGCAGCAGCTCGGTCCGGTGCTGGGCGGCCGCCTCCTGCTCGCCGTCGACACCGCCGGGCACGGCGCGATCGCGCTGAACAATCCGGACACCGCCGCGAATGTGGCGACCTTCGTGCCGGGCACCGGCTCACCGCTCACCGCCATCGGGGTCGGGGTGCGGCGGGTCCGAGCGCTGCTGGGGGCCGCCGAGCGGTCCGATCCGGCGGCGCGAACGTCGGTCATCGCGTGGTACGGCTACGACGCGCCGCCGGATCTGGCCGGGGCGCTGGGGGATCGGCGGGCCGACGCGGGCGCGCTCGCACTGGATCGGTTCGAATCCGGACTGCGGGCAAGCCATCTGGGCCTCGCGTCCCATCAGACCGTTCTCGGCCACAGCTATGGGAGCACCGTGATCGGGGCGGCCGCCAGTGGAGCGAACACGCTGGCCGCCGATGACGTGGTGCTGGTGGGAAGTCCTGGGATAGAAGTTGACAATGTTTCAGAATTGCGTCTGATGGGTATTCCGGCGGGCCACAACAGCGGGCATGTCTATGCCACTGCCGACCCCGCAGACCCGGTTCCCGTCTTCGGTCAATTAGTACACGGTGTTAACCCGGTCGATCGCGAATTCCGCGCAACGGTTTTCACTTCTTCCGGGGCCACTCTTGACCTGCCCGTGTTGCGAGCCTTGCCATTCGATGTGTTCTCGCACGGAAACTACTGGGAGCCGGGCAATCCGGGCCTGCGTACCCAGGGCGACGTCATTGCGGGCCGCTATCGCCAATGAGGCCGAGCGGCCTGTTCGTTGCGCCGCGATAGCCGCAACTGTGGGTAGCGGATTCGTTGCGGACCATGCCGTACCACTACTCTGGGCGGCCGACCAAACTAGTTTGAAACGGTTGGGTTCATGCTAGGGTTTCGTGGAGTTGGAGTGGGAAATCGGAGACAAATGCGCACTGAGAACATCAATAGGAAGTTCAAACTGCATGACGAGCGCAGGATCGCCGCCCAACTTCCTGAGCAACTTCTTGGTTTGGATGTTGTCGGATTTGGGAAACCGGATGAGTTTCCGGGCGAGTTGCTGAACTACTTCGGCGAATTCGTGAACGGCTCGATCCCGCCGCGCTCGCGCATCTACCGCAATGCCCAGCCCAATCTCATCGACGCCTGGCTGCTGGAGCTGTTGCGCGGTGCCCGGATCGGTGACCGCTTCTACCTCCGCACCGGACTCGAGTACTTCCCGTGGGCCGACTGCCGCGTGCTCGACCACCGCTGGCTCGAATCCCTGCGCCGGGTGCTGGGTACCAATCAGGGTTACATGGCGCACGACAAGAGCTCGGCCGTCATGACCCTCGGCACGCAGTACGAGGTGCTCGGCTTCGTGGCGGGCGCGGGCCTGCCCGGCGCCGCCGACGCCGGCCCGGCCGAGGAGGTGCCGACGCGCCGGATCGTTCACGCCCCCGCCGTGGTGGCCGTCCACGATCTGACCCCCGCCGCCGCTCTCGCGGGCACGCCCGACGTGGCTGCCACTGCGGTGCCGGATCTATCGATCCCGCAGGTCACCGAGGTGATTGCGGCTCCCGAACCGGTCGTCGCGTCCACCCCGGAGCCGGAAGCCGCCGCGCCGCGCGCCGCCGAATCGGCGGCTCCGGCCGACGAAGCGCCCACCCAGCTGCTGACTCGCATCGTGGAGCCGGTCGAAACCGACTGACCGCGCGGCTCGCGATCGAACCGGACGGGCCCGGCGAACGTTGTACCGATTAGGCCGGGCATTCACCGAGTTCGAAAGAGCCGCTCTATGTCGACAATCAATGGGCTGCCCGCCCATGTCCTACTGGTGCACGCGGTGGTGATACTGGTCCCGCTGACGGCGGGCTTGCTGATCCTGTGCGCGTTGTGGCCCGCGGCTCGCGCGCGGCTGATCTGGCTCGTGGTCGTGCTGGCCGTGCTGGTGACCGTGCTGACCCCGATCACCGTCGACGCGGGGGAGTGGTTCCAGCGTCAGCTGGGAATGCCGCCGCTGCTCGACGAACACGCGCGGCTGGGGAAGCAGATGCCGTACTTCGTTGCGCCACTACTGGTTCCGGCCACGCTGCTCGCCTTCGTGCAGCTGCGGTCCCGGCGGGAACGGCCGGTGGGCCGGGCGCTGGTGGCGGTGATCGCGGTGCTCGCGCTGGCCGCCGGCGGGGCCGCCACCTGGCAGACCTTCCGGGCCGGGGATTCGGGCGCGCACGCGGTGTGGAACGGCGTGTTGAATCACTGAGTAAACGACTGTCGTGACCCGGCGGCCGGTCTGCGGGGCGGCCACCGAGTCGCGACAGTGCGGCACGGTCAGATCTTGCGGATGACCGTGACTACCTTGCCGAGAACCTGGGCGTCATTGCCCGGGATCGGCTCGAACAGGGGATTGTGCGGCATCAGCCACACCTGGGAACCGGTGCGCTTGAAGGTCTTCACGGTGGCCTCGCCGTCGATCATGGCCGCCACGATGTCACCGTTGTCGGCGACGTTCTGCTGGCGCACGACCACCCAGTCGCCGTCGCAGATGGCCGCGTCGATCATGGACTGACCGACGACCTTCAGCAGGAACAGCGAACCCTCGCCGACCAGTTCGCGCGGCAGCGGGAAGACGTCCTCCACCGCCTGCTCGGCCAGGATCGGGCCACCGGCGGCGATCCGGCCCAGCACCGGGACGTAAGTCGGGATCGGGTGATCGTCGGAGGACTCCGCCTCCGCATTGACCGCACGGAGCTGCGACACGCCGCCGGTGGCGCGCACCGCCGTCTCGTCCAGTCCCCGGACGTCCACGGCGCGTGGACGATTCGGGTCGCGGCGTAGGTAGCCCTTGCGCTCGAGGGCCCGGAGTTGGTGCGCCACCGAGGAGGTGGAGGTGAGGCCGACGGCATCGCCGATCTCGCGGATGCTGGGCGGGTAGCCGCGGTCGTGCACCGAGGTGCGGATGACCTCCAGGACCCGGCGCTGACGCACGGTCAGATCGGCGCCGACGCCGGACGATTCGGACAGGGGGCCGTTACCTTCGGGACCAAGGGGTCCGTTCTCACCGTCCACGCCGCCGTGTTCGCTCACCGCCGCCGTCCTCCGTTCACTGCTGTCGCTCACCGGAATTCGTTCCCGCACGCGCCGTGTCGTACGTCCGGGCAACTCGTGACTCGACTGTAGACCGTGTGACGCGTGTGATCAAACATCTGTTCGACGCATGTCGCGGAAATCAGTGACATTGCCGGTCCGCCGTGGTAGAAATTCGAACATCAGTTCATCGAACACATGATCGAGTCAGTTGTCCAGAACTCTGCGGCCCGCCCTACCCTGGAGGTTACTTCGATGCGCGCCATGGTCAGCGAAATCGACACTCTGGAAAGCGATTTGGGATTCGACAGCCTCCCCTGGGAGCTGCGTTCCGATCGGTCCCCGGTCACTCCGTCCGGGGCTTCGGCGCACTCCGTCCGGAACCGTCGGCCCTGCCGGGCCCGCGTGCGGCCGATACCTCGCGCGGGTGTTCGAACCGATCATGTCGTCGTGCGACACGCCGCGGGACGCGCCCGTGGATTGCATCCGCTGGACCGGGTGCAGCGCGCCCGGAACGGTCTCGCCGCGCTGGCGATCACCGCGCTCGTGAGCGCTCTCGCGGTGGCCGGACTGATCGGTCTCGCGCAATTACGCTCCGGTGACTTCGATTCGCAGACCACACCGCCCACGGTGCAGCTGGTGCAGCCCCCGGTTCGGTAACAGCGGTGATGCTCGGCCGGTTGCCCGGTCGTAGCCGGTTTCCGGGATAGGGATACCCGGCCATGACGTGGCCGAAATTGCAGATTGAAAACTGAAACGTGTTGCTACCGTCCCCCTGAATGTGACAGAGGCTACATCCGCGCGACCGCACGGCGGCGCGCGAGCGACAGGGGGCGTAATGCCGAGATTTCGAGGGTTGGTCCGGGTGGCCGGAGTGCTCACCTGCCTGGTGATCGGGTTGGTGACCGCCCCGGCGGTGCACGCCGAAGCCGGGTACGCCGAATATCTGGACCTGCCATCGGTGAACGGGGACGGCGCGGCGGGCGGCGGCTTGAATCCCGCCCTGCCCCTGGACCCCGACACCCTGCGCGGCGCGCTCGACGCCGCGCGGGCGGCGGGGGTGCAGCCGCGGCACTACGCCACGCTGCTGCACCAGTACTGGCTGGTGGTCGCGACCCGCAATGCCGAGATCGACCTGGCCGGGTGGGATCCCGGGCGCGGCGTCGCGGCCAATACCGCCACCTTCACCCAGGTGTATGTGAACTACCTGCGGCTGAACAACTCTCACCCGGAGTTCTGGTGGACCGGCCTGGCCGGATTGGCCGGCGGCTCCTTCGCCTCGGGCTTCTTCGACATGGGCGACGTGTCCGCGATCGTCAGCGTGCCGGGCATCCATCAGGTCGGCGACGCGGTCGCCGACCTGATGCGGGGCACACCCGCGCCGCTGCTCGACATCCTGCCCTCGGACATCCGCACGCTGGGCACCGAGGGAGAGCGGCTCACCGCCGACGACCTGGGCTGGTATCAAACCCGGCTGATGATCATGCAGAAGCACATCTTCATCGACCAGGTACCCATGCACGAGGCATACGCCGCCGCCGGCGCGGCCGGGGTCGAGGAGATGTACGAGGCCGGGGTGCTCGACGAGAACGCCATCACGGCCTGGCGGGAACTGGCCGGTGGCACCCGGGAAGGGCTCGCCGACGCCGCGCTGCGCATGACCGACCGGGAGCAGAACCAGATCATCGCCGACCAGTGGGATGCCACCTCGCACGGTCGCGGGGCCATGGGCCGGGTGCTGACCTACGTCAGCACCATCGCCGGCAAGGCCGCCGTCCCCGGCGTACGGGCGCCCGGCGTGTTCGCGCCCACCACCCTGACGTCGGGAACCATGTCGCTGCGGGCCCCGCTGCCCGACTTCAACTGGGCCGACCGCGACACGCGGTGGAACTACATCACCAATGACCTGCTGCCCCGCTACCTGGAGCTGTGCGCGAACCCGGCCGTCGCGAGACCGGTTCTGGCCGAACCGTTCTCCGCCAAACTGGTCCAGGGACGGCTCGTCCAGCGGCTGCCGGACCTGCTGGCCGACATGACCTCGCAATGGCGGTTGACGGCCTGATTCGGAGACGCCGGCCCGGGCGGACGCCGCCGACCGCGTCCGCCACGGTATCCTCGAGATTGCTCGAGGTTGCTGTGGAACCCAGGCATCGACGAAGGATCCCGGATGCATTGCCCGTACTGCCGCCATCCCGATTCGAGGGTGGTCGACTCGCGTGAGGCCGAGGAAGGCACCGCCATCAGGAGGCGACGTGCCTGTCCGGAATGTGGGCGCAGGTTCACCACCGTCGAAACCGCCATCCTGTCGGTGGTCAAGCGCAGCGGTGTCACCGAGCCGTTCAGCCGCGAGAAAGTGATCCGCGGCGTCAGCCGCGCCTGTCAGGGCCGCGAGGTCGACTCCGACGCCCTGAACCTGCTCGCCCAGCAGGTGGAGGATGCCGTGCGGGCCAAGGGTTCCCCCGAGGTGCCCAGCCACGAGGTCGGCCTGGCTATCCTCGGACCCCTGCGCGACCTGGACGAGGTCGCCTATCTGCGCTTCGCGTCGGTCTACCGTTCCTTCAGCTCCGCCGAGGATTTCGAGCGCGAGATCGCCGATCTCCGCAAACACCGCGACGAGCACGCGGTCGGGGCGGCCGCGGAATAGCCGATCGTCCTCGCCGGGCGCTGCGCCCCGCGTCCCACCGATTCACGGTCCGGCCCCGAGCAATTCGGAGCCGGACCGATCTGTATCCGACAGCGCTTCCGATCTGTGTTCGTCAGCGCTTCTGTGGTGGGCGGCGTGCGGCGTCGATCGCCTTCTCGATGCGCTTCGCCGAGACCGGATACGGGGTGCCCAGCTGCTGGGCGAACAGGCTGACCCGGAGTTCCTCGATCATCCACCAGATCTCGACGATGTCGCGGCCGCCGCGACGGCTCTCGGGGAGGTTGGCGACCAGCCGGTCGTAGGCCGCGTGCACGCGATCGAGTTCGATCATGCCCGCGCGGTCCCGATTGGCGGCGGCGGGCAGCGCCTCCAGCCGCAGCCGGGCGGCCTCCAGATACCGTGGCAGTTCCCGCAAGCGGGCGCTGCCCCACTCGGAGATGAAGCCGGGGAAGATCAGATCGTCTAGCTGGTGGGTCACATCGTCGGTGGCGTCGCGGTCACGCGAGTCGGCGAGGGCGGCGCGCACCCGATGCGCCTCGGCCAGCACCGGAACCACCGAGCGAACGATATTCGCCACCGCCGTGGTGAACCGCGGGCGGACCTTCTCCACCAGGGCCTGGAACTGCTCGGGGCTGCGCACCGGTCCGCCATGGGCGGCGATCAGTTCGTCGGCCGCGCAGGCGCGACAGTCCTCCACCAGGGCGTCGAGGGTGCCGTACGGATTCTGGCTCAGCGCAAGCCGATCCGTGGGTGGCAGGCCCGCGGTGACGGCGCGGGTGCTGGTCGTGATCGCACCCAGCAGCAGGGCGCGGGTGCCGGTGCGCATGGCGGTGGCCTGCTCGGCGGGGGAGCTGAGCACCCGCACGGCCACGCCCTCGGACTCGGCGACCAGGGCCGGATAGCCGGTGATGGTCTGCCCGCCGACCTGGCGCTTGACCGCGGACGGCAGCGTGCCCAGAGATTCGGAGGTCCACACGGCGGCCGGGGCCCGCTCGGCGGCATTGTTGGCGCGCGCCACCGACTTCGAGACCTGTTCGGCGAGACGGGTTTTCAGCTCGGCCAGACTCTTGCTGCGGGCCACGATCGTGCCCGAGGGGTCGACGGCGGCGAAGGTCATGCGCAGATGGTCGGGCAGGCCCGCCGGGTCCAGCATGGCGGCGGCGATGGTCACCGAACCGAGTTGGGACAGTTCCCGCGCCAGGCCGGTGCGCAGCGGTTCGGCGCGCGGGGTGAGGCGGTCCAGCGCGGCCTTGGCGAAGTCCGGGGCGGGAACCACGGTGCGGCGTAGCTGCTTGGGCAGCGTCTTGATGAACGCGGCGGCCAGCTCCTCGCGCATACCCGGCACCAGCCAGTCGAAGCCGACCGAGCGCACGTGCGCCAGCTGGGCGATCGGAATGTGCACGGTGACACCGTCGTCGGCCTGGCCCGGCTCGAACTGATAGGTGACCGGGAAGGTCAGCTCGCCCTGACGCCAGCTGTCGGGGAAGGAGGTCGGATCCAGCAGTGCCGCATCCTCGTTCACCACCGTGGAGGCGGTGAAGTCGAGCAGGTTCGGGTCGGTGCGCTGGGTCTTTCGCCACCAGCTGTCGAAATGCCGCACCGAGACGATGTCCGAGGGGATGCGCTTGTCGTAGAACTCGAACAACACCTCGTCGTCGACCAGGATGTCGCGACGCCGCGCCCGATGTTCCAGATCGGCGACATCCTCGAGCAATTCGCGATTGCGCGCGAAGAAGTCGTGCTTGGTCTGCCACTCGCCCTGCACCAGCGCGTGCCGGATGAACAGTTCCCGCGACAGCTCCGGATCGATGCGGCCGAAATCCACTCGGCGCTGGGTCACCAGCGGAATCCCGTACAGCGTGACCCGCTCGTAGGCGGCCGCCGCACCCCGCTTGGCCGACCAATGCGGTTCCGAGTAGGTGCGTTTCACCAGATCCCCGGCCAGCCGCTCGGCCCACTCGGGTTCGATCCGCGCCGCCGTCCGACCCCACAGCCGGGAGGTCTCCACCAGCTCGGCCGCCATCACCCACCGCGGCGGCTTCTTGGCCAGCGCCGACCCGGGGAAGATCATGAACTTGGCATTGCGGGCCCCGAGGAACTCCCGGCTCTCCGCCTCCCGCACCCCGATATGCGACAGCATGCCCGCCAGCAGCGCCTGATGAATCGACGTCACATCCCACGGCAGCGAGTCGTCCGCCGGCCCGGCCTTGGCCGCCAGCGATTCCGCCAGGCCGCGCCCGCCGGAGCCGGGTGCGCCGCTGCCGGAGCCACCGCCGCGCCCGGACCGTGCGCCCCGAGCCGCGTCGCCGGCGGCAGACGCATCGCCCACGGTCCTGCCGCCCGCGCGCCCGCCGCGCCCACCGTCACGACCGCGCTCGCCATCGGCGCGCTGTGTACCGCCGGACCCGCGTCGGCGGCGACCACGGCCGGCCTCACCGCCGTCGTCGGATCCGGTTGCGGTGCGGTCGAATTGGGCGTCGGAGCCCTCGGTGTTCCAGCCCAGGCCACGCGTGATGGTGCGGAGCTGGCCGTGCAGGTCCTGCCATTCGCGGATACGCAGATAGTGCAGGAACTCGTCGCGGCACATGCGGCGGAACTGGTTGGAGGACAGGGCATTGCGCTGTTCGCGCAGGTAGTCCCACAGCCGCAGGGAGGACAGGAAGTCCGAGCCCTCGATGGTGAAGCGGGCGTGCTTGGTGTCGGCGGCCTGCTGATGCTCGACGGGCCGTTCGCGGACATCCTGGATCGACAGGGCCGCCACGATGATGAGGACCTCGGCCAGGCAGCCGCCGCTATTGGCCTCCACCAGCATGCGGGCCATGCGCGGATCGACGGGGATCTGCGCCATCTCGCGGCCGATGGGGGTGAGGACGAGCCCGGCGTCCGGGATCTCGCGCCGCGCGGAGGCGTCGGCCTCGGCTCGGGCGAGCGCGCCGAGCTCCTCGAGCAGGGCGATGCCGTCGCGGATGGCGCGGCCGTCCGGCGGTTCGACGAACGGGAAGCCCTCGATGTCACCGAGTCCGAGCGCGGTCATCTGCAGGATGACGGCGGCCAGATTGGTGCGCAGGATCTCCGGTTCGGTGAACTGCGGCCGGGATTCGAAGTCGTCCTCGGAGTACAGGCGGATGGCGATGCCGTCGGCGACACGGCCGCAGCGGCCCGACCGCTGCCGCGCCGAGGCCTGCGAGATCGACTCGATCGGCAGCCGCTGCACCTTGGTGCGCATGGAGTAGCGCGAAATACGCGCCGTGCCAGGGTCGATCACGTACCGGATGCCCGGCACCGTCAGCGAGGTCTCGGCCACATTGGTGGCCAGCACCACGCGCCGCCCGGTGTGCGCTTCGAACACCTTGTGCTGCTCGGCCGCCGAGAGCCGCGCGTACAGCGGCAGGATCTCGGTGCGCGGCAGGCGCAGGTCGCGCAACGAGTCCGCGGTGTCGCGGATCTCGCGTTCGCCGGACAGGAAGACCAGGATGTCGCCGTCGCCCTCGGCCTGCAGTTCCCGCACCGCGTCGCCGATGGCGTCGGTGGGGTCGCGGTCGACGATCGCGGTGTCCTCGTCGTCGGGATCCTCGGAGGTGACCGGAACCTCCAGCGACAGCGGCCGATACCGGACCTCCACCGGATACGACCGGCCCGAGACCTCGACAATCGGTGCGGGCGTGCCGTTCTCGTCACTGAAGTGCCGCGCGAACAACTCGGGGTCGATGGTCGCCGAGGTGATGACGATCTTCAGATCCGGCCGCTGCGGCAGCAACTGCTTGAGATACCCGAGCAGGAAGTCGATATTGAGGCTGCGCTCGTGCGCCTCGTCGATGATGATCGTGTCGTAGCGGCGCAGCAGCCGGTCGCGCTGGATCTCGGCGAGCAGGATGCCGTCGGTCATCAGCTTCACCAGCGTGCGATCCGACGCCTGATCGGTGAACCGGACCGTGTAGCCGACCACATCGCCGAGCTCGGTGTTCAGTTCCTCGGCGATGCGCTCGGCGACCGTGCGCGCGGCCAGCCGTCGCGGCTGGGTGTGGCCGATGGTGCCGCGAATCCCGCGCCCGAGCTCCAGACAGATCTTGGGCAGCTGCGTGGTCTTGCCGGACCCGGTCTCGCCGGCCACGATCACGACCTGGTGCGCGGCGATGGCCGCGGCGATGTCGTCGCGGCGCGCGGAGACCGGTAGCTGTTCGGGGTAGGCGATGGCCGGGACGGCGGCCCGGCGGGATTCCACCCGGCGCTGGGCGGCGTCGAATTCGGCTTCGAGGGAGGTGAGATCGCCGCCGCGGGCCTTGTCGAGCCTGCGACGCAAGCGATGTTCGTCGCGGATCGAGAGATCGGCCAGGCGGGAACGAAGCTCGCGAGAGGTGGCGGCGGTCCTGGTCATTGCACTGTCAACGATAGCGAAGAGTTGGTCCGGACCGGTCGCCGCGGTCTCGGATCGCCCGGCCGGGGGCTTGCCGGAAGTGTGCCGCATCGGCGTATCGTCCGCATTCGCGCGGTTCCCCGTGCGACGATCTGGGCCATGGTCGTCAGAGGTGGTACGCCCTTGTGGATCCGGGCGCTGCGCATCGTCTTCGCAATCGCGGGCATCGTCGCGCTGGTCTGGATCCCGCTGCGGAACCTGGATAATCCGAACTACTCGTACCTGAACTTCTTCAGCTACTTCACCATCCAGTCCAACGTCATCGGCGTCATCGTGCTGCTGTTCGGCGGCCTGCGCGACCCCGAGGGCCGCCGCTGGGAACTGGTGCGCGGCGCGGCCACCCTCTATCTGACGATCACCCTCATCATCTACGCCGTGCTGCTGTCGGACATCGACGTCCAGCTGACCGAGAAGTGGATCAACGACATCCTGCACCGGCTGATCCCCATCGTGCTGATCGCGGACTGGTTGCTGGTGCTAGCTCCCGGCATCAAGCCGACCGTCAAACTCATCCTGAGCTGGCTCGCCTTCCCCTTGGCCTACGGCGTGTACGTCCTGATCCGCGGCCCCTTCGCGGACTGGTACCCCTACCCGTTCATCGACCCGCGCGAGCAGGGCTACGGCTCCCTGACCATCGGCCTGGTGGTGATGGCCGTGGTCTTCGCCATCCTCGGCGTCATCGTGGCCGCGGTGACCGGCGTGGTACCCCGGGCGGTCGCCCGCCGCTGACCCCGTGGCCTCAGAGCGCGCGGGTCATGAACACGCTGTGCGGGTCCTCGGCGTAGTCCGCGAACGGCCCGCAGTGTTCGAATCCGTAGCGTTCGTATAACTGCACCGCGGGCCGATAGAACTCCGACGATCCGGTCTCCAGGCTCAATCGCGCGTACCCGCGCGCCGCGGCCTCGGCGAGGATGTGCCGCAACAACTGTGACGCGACTCCGCGGCCGCGATACCCGGCCGTGGTGCGCATGGACTTGATCTCCCCGTGCGTGGGATCCAGCTCCTTGATCGCCCCGCACCCGGCCAGCTCGGTCCCGTCCCACGCGGACCAGAAGGTGATCTCGGGCTTGCGCAGCGCCGCCACGTCGAGCGCGTGCATGCTCTCCTCCGGAGAGTTCGCCAGCATCTCGGCCACATGCGCCTCGAGCAAACCGATCACCTCGGGCCCGGTCAGATCATCGACCACAATCCGCATGGCGTCAGGCTAGCGAGCCGCCGGCGGGGCCCGCGCGTCGACTGACCTGGCGCGCCAACCCGCCGACCTGGCGTGCCGTCGGCCCCGATATGCCCTGTACGCCTCCCTCGGACCAGCGACACTCGGTGTGACCGGCTGGGTTTCGTGATCACCTCGGGTTACCCGGCCGGTATTCGGAGCGTCGTGGGGCGAACCGTGAAGTGCACATTTCCGAGAGTGCCGGCGCGGGGCGTCGGATACGTGCACGGCGGCCCGAAGCTTGAAGACGGCCCGGCAGCCGCAAGGCTCCGGGCCGTTGCCATGTCCGCGACCACGAGGTCCGATCAGTGCTCGGCGACTCCGGCCTCGAGGGCGCTCAGACGCGCGTCGAAGCTGCGCATCTCCTGCAGGATGCCCGTCAAGGCTTCGGTCATCTGCTCGACGGAATAGCGCAGCAGGTTCAGGCTCGCGCGGAGATCGGCGATCGGGTCGACGGGATCGTCGGTTCGGCGCGGGCGGTCGGCTCGACTGTGCCGCATGGAGTGACTCCTCTGTTCATTCTCTCGATACGAACGTTTCAGGGGAGCCGGGCGAGTGAATCGGCCGGGCAATCGGTCACGAGTGGCGGTGCGGGGGCGGGAGATTCGGCAGCGCAAGTTCCGGGCTGCGCGCGCCGAGGATGTCAGCATGGAAGGGGGAGCCGGTCGCCGCGGTGAGAGGTGGTGGGGCATGGGGCTGTTCGTGGAGCAGTACGGGCTGGTGCGGTGGAGTGCGGTGATCGCCTTCTGCCTGGCCGCCGCCCTGGTGGTCGCCAGGCTGGCGCGGGTGCGGCCGGTCGGGTGCGACGGGCCGCGCGCGGATCGCGAATCCGATGCCGCGCATCTGGTGATGTGCCTGGTCATGGTGGGAATGCTGGTGTTCCCGACCGCCGTCGACGCGCACGCGGTGCGCGGGGTGCTGACGGCCATGGTGGTCGTGTACACGCTGGTGCTGGGTGAACGGATCCTGCGGTGGCGCAACGGGATCGGAGACTCCGTGGCGGGGACCGCCGGGGCGTTCGGGTATCACGTGCTGGCGGCAGCGGCCATGCTGTACGCGATGAGCGGGCACGGGGCGCACGAGCACGGCGTCCCCGGGTACGGGGGACCCGCGCCCGCTCCGCTGCTGGCACTCGCCGCGCTGTTCGCACTCGACGCCGTCGTCATGCTGACGCCGGGCCTGCGCCGCCGTTTGCCAGGAGTGTTCCCGCACCCCGGCGGCACGGCCGGAGCCCCGGCCATGGTGCCGCACCTGGTGATGGACCTCGGCACCGCCTACATGCTCGTGGCGGCCGCCGCCGGCTGAGCCCGCCGCCCGTTCCGGCGCAGCCGGGGGCCGTTCGACCTGTTCACCGTCCTCCGGGTTAGATGGTGAGCAAAGGTCGGTTCGCCCGGTTTGGGGGTGGCCGGTATCGGGTGATGGAGGTGCTCTGGATGGGTTCGCTGTGGCATGGCTTCGCCGATATGGGTGCGGTCGAGCGGGACGGGGCGTTCGTGGTGGCGCGGGGCGAGGGCGCCCGCATCTGGGACGAGGGCGGCACGGAGTATCTCGACGCCACCGGCGGACTCTGGTTCGCCAATGTCGGCCACGGCCGCCGCGAGATCGCCGACGCGGTGGCCGCGCAGCTGACCCAGGTCGCGCACTACTCCAACTTCGGTGACCTGGTCTCGCCGGTGACCCGCGATCTGGCCGAGCGGCTCTCCGCGCTCGCCCCGGTGCCGGGCAGCAAGATCTTCTTCACCTCGGGCGGCTCCGATGGCATCGACACCGCCGCCAAGCTGGCCCGCCGCTACTGGCAGGAGATGGGCCGCCCGGAGAAGACCATCCTGGTCGGACGGCAGAAGGCGTACCACGGCATGCACGTCGGCGGCACCTCGCTGGCCGGGATCCCGGTCAATGGCGAGGGCTACACCGGCGTCTTCATGCCCGACACCCGCACCATCGAATGGGATCAGGCCAAGGCGCTGACCGCGCTCATCGAGGAACTCGGCGCCGAGCGCATCGCGGCCTTCTTCGCCGAACCCATCATCGGCGCGGGCGGCGTCTACCTGCCGCCGGAGGGCTACCTGGCCGAGGTCCGCCAAATCTGCCGCGACAACGACATCCTGTTCGTCGCCGACGAGGTCGTCACCGGCTTCGGCCGCATCGGCGGATCCTGGTTCGCCTCCTCGCGTTTCGGCCTGGAACCGGATCTGATGACGACCGCCAAGGGCCTCACCTCCGGCTACGTCCCCATGGGCGCGGTCTTCATCGCGCCCCGCATCGCCGAGCCGTTCTTCTCCGGCGGCGTGTGGTGGCGGCACGGCTACACCTACGGCGGTCACGCCGGCGCGGCCGCCGCGGCCATGGCCAACCTCGACATCTTCGAGCGCGAGAACCTCCTGGAAGCCAGCAAGAACCTGGAAGCGCTGCTGCACGAGCACTTCTCGCCGCTGGCCGACCACCCGCGCGTCGCCGAGGTGCGCAGCGGCCTGGGCGCGGTCGCCGCGGTCCAGCTCGCCGATCCGGCCGAGGCGCTCGGCATGGTGAAAACCCTGCGCGCGCACGGCGTCTCGACTCGCGCTGCCGGCCAGGGCGCGCTGCAGATCTCGCCGTCGTTCGTCATCACCGAGGCCGAGGTCGTGCAGATGGCCACGCGGTTCGCCACCGCGCTCGGCTGAGCGGCGACCGGATCAGCGATCGTGCCCGCCGGACAGTTCTCCGGCGGGCACGTGGCGTAGCCGGGCCACTACCGAATCCGCGGGTGCTCGGCCCGCGGACAGCAGGTGAACCTAGATCACGATGGGATGGTCGGCGGCTACGCGCCCGCCGATCCGGGCCCAGCCGTCGGAGTCCCATTCGGTGAAGAGCTGCGAACCCTGGCCCTGCGTGATGTGCAGGCCGCGGGTGAGCAGCGCGGTCAGCTCGATGGCCGCCGAGCCGGTGGCCTCGTCCTCGGGAATTCCCAGGCCGGGGGCGAACATTCGGGCGCGGACCGCGGCACGCGGTTCGTCGGTCCAGGCCCAGCAGTAGTGCTGGCCGCTGGGGAAGTCGGCCGGGTCGAGGGTGGCGATCAGCGCCGGATCCTCGAACTGGTGGAATTCGAACGACGGCGACCAGGCGGCGCGGGCGCGGGCCCAGGCCAGCCCGTCGGTGACCGCGACCTCGACGGGCCCGGCCGGGACATCGATGACCTTCACCGGCGTCCGCTGCTCGTTCAGCCACCACGCCGCGCCGATGCTGGGCCGCCCGGCGAAGGACAGTTCGACGGCGGGGGTGTAGATGCGCATCGCCGCCCGCCCGTCGGCCGGGTCGTCGACCACCGCGGTCAGCGCTTGACCCACCCGTGCGGCGAGCGCCTGATGGTCGATATGCTCCACGGTGGAGCGGCGGACGATACCGAGCGGGCTGCCGAAACGACCGGCCGCGTCGGTGAACACACGCAGGACCTCGATCTGGGCGCTATCGCTTTCCGGAACCGTCATGTCACGCGAGCTTACCGACAGTTATCGATTCGCGGGAGGTGCACAGGTATCGAACATGTCGACCAGGGCGCTCTTCTCGGTGGGTTGCACGCTCAACCCCCAGCGCTCCTTGACGCTCACCCAGCGGCGCGCGTACTCGCACCGGTACGCCTCCTGCGGCTGTCACTGATCGGGCGACTTGGAGCCCTTCTCCTGATTGGCCTGCTTCTGGACCGCGAGCAGATTGCCGACGTCGTTGGCGAACGTCTGGGGCTGCTCGGGCTTCCACCGCGAGGCCCCCGAGCGCCAGGCGTCGCCGATCGCGGCCACGTGGTCGATCTCGATATCGGAGGATGTGAAGCGGTCGTAGGGAATTTGCTCCCCGGTGTAGGGATCGTCGAGCGTCCCCGACAGCACCAGGCACGAATTGCTTTCGCCCACACGGGTTTCGGTGAGGTCGCGCTTCATCACGTGTTCGCGCGCGGTGCATCCGCCGGTGAGCGCCGGCTCGCCGCCGCGTCCGGACCAGCCGGGGCCGAAGGCGTTGCGGTCGTAGGTCTCCCAGTTGCGGTTCCACGCGACGGGCAGACGGTCCAGTCCGGCGCGCGCCCGGGCGGCGTCGAGGATCGGGGTGCCCGCCTGCTCGGGCGGCGGGGGCGGTTCGGCGGCGGGGGTCTCGTGGCGATTCGGATACAGCGCCAGGCCACCCGCGGAGAGCGCGATCAGGAGCGCGGAGGAGGCGAAGAGTCTGCGCCGGCGACGCCGGGCAGGGGTCCGGGAGCGTGGAGGCATGCCGGGCAGTCTAGGTGGGCAATTCGGATGTTCCGGGCATAGTTGCCGGATTGCAGCAATCTATTGGCAAATAGACAGGCGGATGTGACGAG
>NZ_JBHWHH010000115.1:0-23839 GCF_042732555.1 Nocardia sp. NPDC059764 | reverse complement strand
GGCCCGGCCCAGCCCCTGGCCCGCGCCGGTGACGACGGCGGTTCTGCCGGATAGCGGCATGGTGTTCTCCCTCTGGGTCGCCGATCGCTTCGGTCGGCAATGAGGCTGCGGCGCAGCCATTTTCAGTGATCGGTTCGGAGTTCGCGTTTGAGGACCTTGCCGGTGGAGGTGGCAGCACCAGCAGATGCCGGTCGTGCCGACCGGGATGACTGCCGAACTGCCGATTGGCGGTGAAGGCGTTGAGCAGCATGTTGGCGTGGGTCAGTTGCGCGCCCTTGGGGGCGCCGGTGGTGCCGGAGGTGTAGAGGATGACCGCAGCGTCATCGGGATTCATTGTCCGCGTGCCGAATTCGCCGGAATATGCCCGCAGCGTGATAGCCAGCGCGCCGGGTTCGGCGACATCCTGCGGGGCCGGGGAATCGATGATGAACAGATGGCGGCAGTCCAGCGCCCGATCGAATCCGGCACGACCGTACTCGCCCATCGGAAGCTCCGGGGTGCCCTCGAAGCAGAAGAACGCCTTGGCCCCGGAATCGTCTAGATGGTAGGCGATTTCGCGGTCCTTGAGCAGAATGTTGAGCGGTACGACTGTTGCTCCGGCCTTGAGGATGCCGTAGTAGATGATCGGGAACCACGCCAGATTCGGGCACGACAGCGCGACCTTGTCGCCCGGCCGGATGTCGTGCGCGGCCAGCAGGTGGGCGATCCGGTTCGCGGCGGCGTCGACCTGGGCATAGGTCAGTCGCTGATCACCGGCGACGATGGCATCGCGCCCCGGGTTACGGCGTGCTGTGTCTTCGAGCAGCACAGCGAGATTGAGCATGGGGAGACCTCACGAAAATTGATGGGACCGGATCAGTGGTGGCGGAACAGCCGAACCAGGCGGCATGATCAGACGGCCGGGCGCCCCGTATCCAATCGGGCGAGACGGCGCAGTCCGGCCGGGTATGCGTATCGGCCCACGGCCAGGGCGGCGATGGCGCCGAGGTAGGTCAGGGGCACCAGACGCAGGGTGGCGGCGAGCCCGTAACGGTCGGCGAGGAAGCCCACGACCAGCGGACCCAGCGCGAGCCCGAAGACGTTGTTGGCCAGGGTGATCGTGGCGAAAGCGGTCGCCCGCAGACTGGCATGGGTCAGGCTGGCCACCATCGAACTCGTCGCGCCCGCCGATCCGGCCGCGGTCACCGCTCCCAGCGCCAGGATGGTCAGCTGGGCGGGCCCGGTGCCGAGGCTGAACGCGACGGTGAGCAGGATCAGCGAGATCGTGCAGTAGACCAGCGCGCTGCTCCATTGATGTATCGGGTGTCGGCGGCCGACGCGGTCGGTGATGATGCCGCACACGACCATTCCCGTCCCGACGAGTAGTACGTATCCGGCCGCCACCAGGCCGGCGCGGTCGGTCGGCAAAGAGTAGGAGCGGTTGAAGAAACTCGGCAGCCAGGCCATCAGTACCGCCCCGACGAACAGCTGCAGGCCGCCACCGATGTAGGCGCAGCACACCGACAGCGACGAGAACAGACTCGCCAGCGGTGCGCGCACGGTGTCGCCGATCGGTGTGGCGACCGCTTCCGCGGACGCCGGTGATTCGGCGAAAGCGTGTCGGCGCACGGCGGATTCGGTCACCAGGATGCGGAATGCGCCGACCAGCAGCAGCCCCAGACCGGCCATCAGGGCGAAGGTCCAGCGCCAGCCGATCTGGGCGGCGACGACACCGCCCAGCGCGACGCCCAGGACCGATCCGAACGACCCGCCTGCCAGGAACGCCCCGCTCAGAGAGGCGCGCAGCCGCGGGGCGAACACCGACAGCATCACCGCGGCGCCGACGCTGCCGTAGGCGGCCTCACCGACCCCGACCAGGAAGCGCGCGCCCAGCAGCTGTCCGTAACCGGTGGCGAGCGCGCACAGCAGGGTGGCCAGGCTCCAGACTGTCGCCATGACGAGCATGCTGCGCACGCGTCCCCACCGGTCCGCCACCAGCGACAGCGGGAACGCCAGCAGCCCCACCATCAGGGCCACGATGCTGGTCAGTGATCCCAGCTGCGAATCCGACAGCCCCCAATCGGTCTTCAGAAGCGGGAACACCGCAGCGAGCACCTGACGGGACATGTAGTCCGACAACATCAGCCCGAAGGTCAGTGCGAACACGACCCACGGGAAGATCCGTGAGCGCGCTCGCGATGGCCCGGCAGCCGTCGCCGGCAAGTCGGTGGGGGTGGTGGAGATGTCCATGGCGCATCCTCGGGCCGGGTGGAACCGACGGACCGGCTCGGCCGGATCCTGTCGACGAACAAATAGGCGTGGTGCGCCGGCCGCACCTGGTGTGACCGGCCCACTCACCTGTGAAAGATCAAGCGTGGTGCAGGAATCCGACCTGGCCGGGCTGCCGGTTGGGCGGGTACCCGATCTTGGCCAGCGCGTCATCGGTGCCGGAGTAGACCTCGTCGAGCAGGTAGATGTCGCGTGCCTCCTTACAGGAGGCCACCCCGCGGCCGAGTTCGTCGGCGATACGCACCATCTGCTCGACCTGTTGCACCGAGGTACGTCGTTCGCCCTTGCGGCCCCACAGGTTGTCCTCGATGCCGACCCGCACGTGCTGGCCCAGCGCGATCGCGATGGTGCACATCGGGGTGACATTGCGCATGAACGTTTCGATGGTCAGCACCGCGCCGTCCGGAGTCCGGCGAATGAACTCGATCAGGTCCGCCGGATGCAGGCCCGCCGCGCCGCCGCCGATCGCAACGTAATTCAGCACCAGCGGGCCGGTGTAGTGGCCCTTGCGGATCAACCGCTCGACGCTCTCGAGCTGCTGCAGCGAGCCAAGCATGAAGTGCGGCTGGATGCCCGCGGCGGTCAGCCGGCGCAGATGCTCGAGATAGAACTCCGGCCCGGCCTCGACCACCATGTCGCGATACGCCTTCTGCAGGATCGGGTTCTGCAGTGAGGTGCCGGCGATGTCGTCATCGGTCATCAGCTCGGTGATGTTCATCTGACTGGTATTGATGGCGATGGTGACCTGGTCCGGTTTCGGATCCAGCTCCGCCAGCAGATGACGGGTGTCGTAGTCCAGCCACTTCGCCTGGTCCCCGCCCTCCGGTGGCGCAAACGAAATCGACCCACCGACCTGCAGAATCATCTCCGGCACCGCTTCGCGCAGGCGGCCCAGCATTTCGTTGAACAGCTCGAGCCGCTTCGACCCGTGCCCGTCGGCTTCGCGCACGTGCACGTGCAGCACCTGCGCGCCCGCGTTGTAGCAGTCCACCGCCTTCTGGATCTGCTCGTCCATCGTCACCGGAATGTCGTCGGAATCTCCGGGCAGGAATTCCGGGCCGTACGGCGCTACCTGAATGACCAGTTTCTCCTGGTTCTCCGGCAGCAGCGAATCGTCGAGATAGTGCATGATCGTCCTTCCTGATTCTGGTGAGTTGCGCGTTGCGGCAGCGGATTCACCGCTGCTGCGCGCGGCGACGCTCGAAGGCGTCGAGTTCTTCGGCGAGCACGGGGACCCCGATGTTGCAGGCGTGGATGCCCAGCACGCTGGTCAGTTCGAGCACGGCGAGGATCTCCTCGCGGGACACGCCCAGTTCCAGGGCGGCACGGATGTGGCGGCGCACGCCCGGCGAGTACATGTGGGTGCACGCGGCGTCGACCGCGATGCTCAGCAACTCCACGAACTGGGGGGACAGCACGCCCCGGCGGATCGGGAGGGTGCCCATGGACACGAATTGCTCGGTCCATTCCGGGTCCCAGTCGGACAGCTTGTCCCACAAGGGATTCCATGCGCCCTGGGCGCGCATCGCGTCGATGACGGGGGTGGGCACGGACTCGGGCAAGGACTCGATGGTCACGGGCAGCTCCTGTGATGCGGTAGACGTGATAGTCGTCACGCTATGTGGGGCAAAAGCATTACGCTTGACCAAATGAGACCAAAGAGTTGACAATGTGGGACATCACGAGAAAGGGTCCCGTTGGCTCCGATGGTCCGCAGTGCCGTCCTGAGCGGCTACGTCGAGCTCACGCTGTCGCTCGGTGTCGACCCGATGCTGCTGTTGCGGTCGGTCGGCATCGGCCCCGCCGCACTCACCGCCAGCGATACCTGGCTGCCCGCCGCCGCGGTGGACCAGCTGCTGGAACGCACTGCGCGCGAGACGAACCGCGAGGAATTCGGGCTACGCCTGGCCGCGCGGCGCGGCCTGACCAACCTCGGGCCCGTCGCACTCGTCGCCCGCGAGGAACCCGATATCCGCAGCGCGCTGCAGATCGTGCTCCGCCACATCTCGCTGCACAACGAAGCGCTGCGCACCCGGCTCACCCAAACCGGCAGCCTGACCACCATCCATGTCCAGAGCTCGCCCGGGGTCTCGATGGGCCGGCAGGCCACCGAGCTCACCATTGGCGCCACCTGCGCCATCCTGCGCGAGTTCCTCGGCCAGGACTGGCATCCGCTATCGGTCTGCTTCACCCACCCCGGACCGGCACAGCGCGATGAGGCCCATCGGATCCTCGGTCCCACAATCGAATTCGCGCAGAGCTTCAACGGCATCGTGTGCTACACCCACGACCTCGATACCGCCAATCCACTCGCCGACCCGTTGCTGCGCCCCTACGCGCGCGAGTACCTGCGGTCGCTGACCCCGGCCGGCGAATCCAGTGTCGAGCAGGCGCGCGCCATCATCGAAACCCTGCTGCCCACCCAGCAATGCTCGGCCGCCACCGTCGCCGACCGCCTCGGCATCGACCGCCGAACCCTGCATCGGCACCTGGCGCGCAGCGGAGAAACCTTCATCACCGTCCTCAACGCCACTCGCCTCGAGCTCGCGCACCGCTATCTCGCCCACCACGACCGCAGCCTCAGCGACATCGCCACCGAACTCGGTTTCTCCGAACTCAGCGCCTTCTCGCGATGGTTCCGCCAGCTCACCGGACACAGCCCCAGCCGGATCCGGGGATAGTCCGGAGAGCCCCGAGCCGAGCTGACATCGGATCTGGTCGTGGTCGGCCCCGTCACCAGCTGATATGAGCCGAATCGCGCCCATGCTCTGCTCCTGATCTTGTTCCCTTCGGATGAGGGTTGTTCTGGAGTTGTCGGTGGGCGTTGCCACCCCTGGCGTGCGGGTCGGGAGCGCGCGGGGCCGAGCAGGGTGGGCTCGCTATCGATACTGGCTGCCCGCGCCGCTGCTGGGCCATGACCTACTGCCTGGTTGCGGGGCCGTTGTCGGCGCGGTGCAGTACCCAGGTGTCGCGGCCGGCGGCCTTGGCGCGGTACAGGCCGACATCGGCGGCGTCCAAGAGCTTTTCGGCATTCGCGCCGGCAACCGGGGTGACAACGGCGCCGACACTGGCCGACATCGACAGCAAATCGCTGGGACCGACTGGAACCGGGTCTCGCAGCGCCGCGAGCATGGTCTCGGCGGCCGCATGGGCCGCGTCGTCGTCGCAGGGCGGTGCGAGCAGCGCGACGAACTCGTCTCCTCCGATGCGGGCCAGCGTGACCGTTGGCGAGGTCAGGGTCGCGTCGAGCCTGCGGCCGACCTCGGCCAGCACGATGTCTCCCGTGCGGTGGCCATAGCGGTCGTTGATCAGCTTGAACGCGTCGAGATCGAGGAAGCACAAACCGATGTGATCGGCGGGATGGGCCGCCGCGACAATGGCCTCCAACTGCTCCAGCAAGCAATGACGATTCGGCAGGCCCGTCAAAGGGTCGTGACGGGCCTGCCACCACAGTCTCTGCTGCATAGCCCGCCGTTCGGTGATGTCCTCCCCGACGGCGAGCACGCGCACGTCCCGTCCGTCCGCGTCGTGCACCAGCGTCATCGTCCATGCACCCCAGCAGACACTGCCGTCAGGGCGGCAGAAGCGGGCTTCCAAGTGCGCGGTGCCGCGTCCGCGCTTGAGTAGACCAACGACTGCGTGGCGCAGCTTGTCGCGGTCGTCGGGGTGCATCAAGTCCAGAGCGGATACCCCCGGCAGATCCTCCTGATTCATACCGACCATCCGTGCCGTCGTGGGATTGGCCTCGAGCGTGATGCCGTAGCTGTCGTAGAGCGCGATGGCGACCGCGGCGTTGTCGAACACCACGCGAAAGCGTTGCTCGGCGGCCTCCTGGCCGCGGGCGTGGACGGTCAGCAGCTCGGCGGTGTAGCCGCGGCCCAGCTCGCCCAAGAGCGCGCCGAACCGCTGCGCTCGATCCGGCCGCCGTGACCGCTCCAGCAAACCGGCCAGCACCGTCCCGGTCTGGGTCATCATGGCGGGGACCGTCAGGTTCGACCGGACCATCTCGACCCCGACTCGGCATGCGGGTGACGGGTCGAACGACTCAGCCGACAAGGCAGCTTCCAGCTCGGCGATCCATCTTGTCGTCAACCGGCGGATGTCGTGCGGCACAGATGTCGACACGCCACCGCAATCGACCAGGGCTGCCGACCAGTCCCGCGCCATGCCCGAAACCTCACGACTGTCCATTCGTGAGGACCTTCCTCCCTTGCTGGACCATCAGGGCCCAGCACTGACGACCCTCCCCACGTGCTAACAACGAGCATACGAAACGCTGTGTGCCAGATCCACCAATTGGACTGGCACCATCGACGGTCCGGTGGACACCTCCGCGCACCCCGATCAAGGACTGCGCAGATCAGGCGTCCTCGCGCAGTGCCCCACTGCCGACGGGCTCGAAAATCCCGGTGTCACAGTCGATTTTCGCGACCGCTGCACCGACGCGGTCAGAAGACGATGGCACCGACGCGGAGCGGTCGGTACCCGACGGGGCCCAGCTGGGCGAGTTCGCCTTCGCGGTCGACCTCGAAGAAGTCCGGGTGACTCTTCTCGTCACTGGCTCAGCACGAACGTCGCGTCCATGCGCCGGTCGTGCTGTCGGAATCGGATGCTGCGCAGTGGTCGGCTGGTCGCCGGACGGTCTGGCGGCGAGGTGGACGGTCGGTTTTCGGGGACTTCATCGGTAGTGCACATCGATGGTTACGATCAGGAGACGCCGATTCTCACGTCGAGAGGTGAGGCGAATGCGTGGTTACGACAATATGCGGTCGGCTGCGGGCGCACCGCGATCTCGCTGTATGGCATGTGGTCTGTGTCTCCCACGGGGTGGGTGATCGAGTCATGGCCGAACGCGACGATGGCGGGACGCAGCCTGACCTGCGGATCGGTCTCGCCGCGGAGCTTGCCGCGGCGGGGTTCGATGACGCCCGGGAAATCGGCCGTGGTGGATTCGGTGTCGTCTACCGCTGTGTCGAGCGTTCCCTGGACCGGCCGGTCGCGGTCAAGGTCCTCGATACGCAATCGAGTGACGGCGAGCGGGCGCGCTTCCTCCGGGAACAGCGGGCGTTGGCTCGGTTCGGTGGGCATCCCCACATCGTTCAGGTGTTGTCCGCCGATGTCACTGTCGCGGGCCAGCCCTATCTGGTGATGCAGTTCTGCGCTCTCGGGTCACTGCAGGCACGGATCCGGGAGCACGGTGCGATGCCGTGGCAGGAGGTGCTGTCGGTCGGGGTGAAGATCGCGGGAGCGCTGGCGGCCGCGCATGCGCATGGCATCGTGCATCGCGATGTCAATCCCGCCAACATCCTGGTCTCGGACTACGGCGAGCCACAGCTGAGCGATTTCGGAATCGCCCACATCGGAGGGGTTTTCGAGTCCGCTGCCGGGCTCATCGCCGGGACTCCGGCGTTCACCGCACCGGAGGTGTTCCGCGGATCCGAGTCGACCGAGGCCGGGGACATCTACGGGCTGGGTGCAACACTGTTCTGTCTGCTCACCGGGCATGCCGCCTTCGAACGCCGGGAGGGTGAGTCCCTGGCCGGGCAGTTCGTGCGGATCGCTTCCGAGCCGGTACCCGACCTGCGGTCCAGCGGTGTGCCGGGGCCACTGTGCGCGGCGCTGGAATCGGCGATGGCGCAGGATCCCTTGGACCGGCCCGCTACTGCCCGGGAGTTCGGCGAGCGGTTGCGCACGATCCAGTTCTCCTGTGGGCTCGCCGTCGATTCGATGGCGCTACCGTCCGAGAGCGGGGCCCAGGAGCTCGCGCAGCCCATGCCGGCCCCCGCGTTAGGTCACGGCCGGGCGGTGGCACCGACACCGTCCACGCGGTACCGGCCGCCGAGCTTGCCGCGTCAGGCGGTACGACGCGGTCGACTGCTCGACCGTCTGCGGGAAGGGCAGGCCCGGCGGCTGGTGCTGATTCACGGGCCCGCCGGGTTCGGTAAGAGCACGCTGGCCGCGGAATGGGTGAATGTCCTTGCCGCTGAAGGTGTTCGAGTCGCCTGGCTCAGCGTGGATGAGGATGACGACAACGTCGTCTGGTTTCTGTCGCATGTGGTGGAGGCGATTCGCTACGCCCATCCCGGGGTGGCCGCGGACTTGGAGAGGCTGCTCGAGGAGCACGCCAGTGATGCTGCGCGGCGTGTCATGACCAGTCTCATCGATGAGATTCACAATGGCGGCGAGACGGTGGCTCTGGTGATCGATGATTGGCATCGGGTGACCAGCCCGGCGACCGTGGCGGCGATGGAGTTCGTACTCGACCACGGCTGTCATCACCTGCGGGTGATCGTCACCAGTCGTAGCCGCACCGGACTTCCACTGGGGCGCATGCGGGTTCGCGACGAACTCGTCGAGATCGACGAGTCCGCACTACGATTCGATGAGGAGGAAACCGCAACGTTCCTCACGGATAAGAGCGGGCTGACCCTGGCGGCCGCGGAGATCGAGCGGCTATGCGAGTCGACCGAAGGATGGGCGGCCGCGCTGCAACTGGCGTCGATGTCGCTGCGGGGGCGCGACGATCCGGGCACGTACATCGATCAGATCTCGGGTCGCCACTATGCCATCGGGGAGTACCTGATGGAGAACGTCGTAGACGCGCTCGAGCCCGAGGTGCTCGAATTCGTCATGCGGACTTCGGTTCCCGAGCGGGTCAACGATGATCTCGCCGAAGCGTTGACCGGTGTGAGCCATGGGCAGGACATGCTGGAACAAGTGCGGCAGCGAGATCTGTTTCTGCGCAGTGTCGATGACGATCTGCGCTGGTTCCGCTACCATACGCTGTTCGCGGACTTCCTGCGTGATCGCTTGATCCGGCTGCACCCTGGACTTCTCGAGGAGCTGCATCTGACGGCCGCGCAGTGGTTCACCTCCCACGACATGCTCACCGAGGCAGTCGATCATATGCTCGCCGCCGGCGAACCCGAGCGCGCCCGCGAACTGGTGGCCGATCATGCCGAACAACTCCTCGAACGCTCCCGCATCGCGACCCTACTCGGTCTCGCGGCCAAGTTGCCCGGCTCGCTGACGGCGTCGGATCCCCGGCTCCAGCTGTACATCGCGTGGGCGAACCTGGCTGTGCAACGCCCGCCCGCCGCGCTGGCCGCGTTGGAACGGGCCGGCACGGCTCTCGCCGCGATGCGGCGCGGCGAAGGTCGCGAGGGCCTCGAGTTCGAGCTGAAACTCGCGCGTGCCGCCCTGGCATTGCTCACCGACCAGCCATTGGTCCTGGCCCCTGGGATCGCGCAGGGCCGGGATTCGGCCCGGCCGTTGCTGGCCCATGCGTTGGCAATGGTGGCGATGGTATCGGCGTTGTACCGCTTCGATTTCGCCGAAGTACACCGATGGCATCGGTGGGTCGAACCGTTCCGGGGCCGGGCGAGCGGACCGTTCGGTCCGACGTACTGCGACTGCATCGCCGGCACCGCCTCCTATGAGCAGCTCGACATCGTTGCGGCCGAGGCCCAATTCCGGGCCGCCCTGAACCAGGCCCTGCAGACCGACGGGCAATTGCAGGCCACCCGGTTTGCCAGCGCACTGCTCGGCGCATTGCTCTATGAGAAAGGCCAATTCATCGAGGCCGAGGAGCTGATCGCGGTCGGACTGGGCCTCGAGGGCGGGGCGGTCGAGTTCCTGGCGGCCGGCTACGGCACGGGCGCGCGCCTGGCCGCGGTGCGCGGCGACCTGGACGCCATGAACCAGCGATTGGATGAGGGAGCCAAGGTCGCAGCGAATCTGGCGCTGCCGCGTCTGGCTGCCCGAATCGTCAACGAACGCGTTCGATCGGGCTTGCCGATCAGCGAGGCCGACCGGCGTGACCTCGAACAACTCGAACCCTATTCCGCGCACGCCGACGCTCCTACGGCAATCATCGCTGAACTGTCCCTCGATTCGGCGATCCGGCTGCTGCTCCGAGAGGAAGCTCCGGCGGCGGCCGAGCGGGCGTGTCGGCAAGCGCAGCGGCTCGTGGAGGTAATCGCCACACAGAACCGCCCTCACGCGCTGTTGACTGCCGAACTCTTGTACGGGTGCTGCTTGGCAGCCGCCAACCGGACGGCCGAGGCTGCGAAGATCCTGGAGCCCGCGCTGACGCGCTGCGCCGAACAAGGTCTCGTGCGCCTGGTCGTCGATTCCGGTCGACAGCTGCAACCGGTGCTCGAAACCATTTACGACGCAACGACATCGGATCAGCGACAGGCCCGCGGGTTCCTTCGGCAGGTGCTCACGGAGTTCGAGTACGTCCTGCCCAACCAGCGCGGGCTGCCCGAAAACAACTGACTGCCAATGATTCGACTGTCGCACACCTCGACGTGACCACATCGCCGCGAAGGCGCCACGGCCTGATCCGGACGGGCCGCGACAGCGTCGGCCACGACCACCGAGAATGCACCTCGACTACACCAAATATCAAGCAGCACAAGAAAACTGGACGGGCGCACCACTCGAGCTATGCGGCGTTGGGTCATGACCTGTCGGGTCCGGCCGGGTATCGCACGCCGGTCAATCGTTCGGATTCGCTCCACAATCGTTGTTGGGCTGCCTTGTCGTGGGCATTGGGTGCGGGTTCGATACGAACGGGATGGCCTTTCGCGCCCTGGTGCGGACCGTAGAACTCGCCGCCGCGCACCTGTGGGTCAGCGGCCGCGCGCAAGGTGGTCAACGCGCCCTGTGTGGCGGTGTTGACCCCTATCGCCAGGGGGTCGCGTCCCGGTAGCGTCGCCCAAGCGGCGAGCTTCTGGGTAACAGTGCTGATGACCCGCACCGGGCGGCTCATGTTCTGGACGAACTCCGTGATCGCCGTTCCAGGGTGTGCTGCCGCGGCGATGGTGTCGGTGCCTGCGAGCCGCCGGTGGAGTTCGTGGGTGAACAGCAGTCCGGCGAGTTTGGATTGTGCGTATGCCGTGGTCAAGGTGTATGGCCGACGGGTGAAATGGAGATCGTCGAATTCGAGGACGCCCCGGGCGTGAGTTCGGCTGCTGACTGTGATGATGCGGGCTCCAGGTGTCGCTATCACGCGGTCCAGCAGCAATCCGGTGAAGGCGAAGGGGCCGAGGTGGTTGGTGGCGAGGGTCAGTTCGAAGCCGTCCGAGCTGACCTCACGCCGGATGTTTGCCGTGCCCGCGTTATTGATGAGAAGGTCGATTCGATCGCAGTGTGCGCGAATCGATTCAGCAGCTGCGCGAACCGACTCCAGCGAACTCAGATCCAAGGCGACCACCTGGAGGTTCGCGGAAGGACTCGAGACGAGTATCCGTTCGGCGGCGTCCGCTGCCTTCGATGGATTGCGGCACGCCAGGACAACGAAGGCTCCGCGTGCGGCCAGTATGCGTGCGGTTTCGAACCCTAGGCCGGCATTCGCGCCTGTGACAATGGCTGTCCTACCGGACAAGTCGGGGATCGCGTCCGCAGTCCACTCCGAGTTCATCTCGCTACCAAGGCTTTTCACCACGAGCCGAGTATGTGTCCGTGCTCCACCAATTTCAACCGGTGATCTGTCTATGACGTGAGTCCACGTGTACCCCGCATCCATGTCTGCGCTTGCGCCGCAGTGAAACACGTCCTACTGTCCTCCGTAGGAGAGACATCGACGGCTAGCCTGATGAATTAGCGTGTCACACAGTCGATTACAAGTCGCTGAGTCGTCTTCGCGTGCAGCGGATTTCGCCGGATCCGGTCGCGTCGACCCGCGAGGTCGACTGGATGCGTAAAACCGCAGCGTACCAAGGCATTTCGGCTTCAATGGGCGGTTTCTCCAAGCAGATTCGAAGGAGTGGTACACACCATGTCGCCTTACGTTGCTACCGGTGGGACAGGTTTCCTCGGTCGCCAGGCTCGGAAACCGCTCGTGGGCCGGCACGTGCTGATCACCGGCGCGTCCTCCGGTATCGGTCGCGCTGCCGCACTCGCGGTCGCCGAGAAGGGCGCGGTGGTTTTTCTGCTGGCCCGGCGCGAAACCGAACTCGACGAGGTCGTGCGGGAGATTCGCGACGCTGGTGGGGAGGGCTTCGGCTACCCCTGTGACATCACCGACGGTGATTCGGTCGACCGCACCGTCAAAACCGTTCTGTCCCAGCACGGTCACATCGACATGCTCGTCAACAACGCCGGCCGCTCCATTCGCCGATCCTTGCATCGCTCCATCGACCGCGTACACGACTTCGAACGCACGATGGCCGTCAACTATGTCGGTGCGGTCCGCCTGATCCTGGCCCTCACCCCGCAGATGCGGGAGCGAGGCTTCGGCCATATCGTCAACGTCTCCAGCTCCGCGGTGCAGGTGGCTCCGCCGCGCTACGCCGCGTATGCGGCCAGCAAGGCGGCGCTGGACAAGTTCACCGAGGTCGCCGCCGTGGAAATGCTGTCCGACGGAGTCACCTTCACCACCATCCACATGCCGCTGGTGGAAACTCCGATGATCGCGCCCAGCAAGGACTACGAGACCTACCCCAGTCGCTCCGTCGCCTGGGCCGCCGCCGTCGTCGTCCGTGCTCTCGTCGAACGTCCCAAACGCATCGACACCCCGGCAGGCACCGCGGGCGAGTTCGGCTCGCGGTTCACCCCCGGACTCACGGCTCGGGCCCTGCACAAGATGTACCGCAGCTCGCCTGACTCCGCGGCAGCCAAAGGTGAAGCGGAGACAGCGAAAACGACCTCGCAGGTCACCTCCGCGAAGCTGCGTCCCACCCGGCGTTCCCGGTCGAAGGCGGTGCTGGTTCTCACGCGCGCCGCCCGCCGCGCCGCCAGGCTGATCCCGGGGGTCTACTGGTAGTCGCTCGTCACGGGCTGTTCACCCCGCCGCGCCGGGTAGGCCGCTGGGCGCGGCGGACCGCTTGCGCGCCTTCTCCGGGTTCGCGGCCGCGTATTTCTTCGCCCACGGATAGTTGGCCTTGCCGCTGGGCTGGCGTTCGATCTGGTCGAGAATCCAGAATGTGCGCGGCACCTTGTAACCCGCGATCTTGGTGCGAACGTGGTCGCCCAATTCCGCGACATCGACCGTCGCACCCTCGCGCGGCTGCACGACGGCCGCCACCGACCAGCCGAAACGGTCGTCCGGAATGCCGATCACCACAGTGTCGAAGACGTCCGGGTGCGATTTCAGCGCACCCTCGACCTCCTCCGGGAACACCTTCTCGCCACCGGTGTTGATGCATTCCGAGCCGCGTCCCAGCATAGTGACCGTGCCGTCCTGCTCATAGCGGACGTAATCGCCGGGAACGACGTATCGCTGCCCGTCGATCTCGACGAACATCGCCCTGCTCTTCTCCGGATCTTTGTAGTAGCCGAGCGGCACCGGTCCACCGCGGGCCAGCCTTCCCACCGCGCCGGGCTCGGGCTCGACGAGGTTGCCGTCGTCGTCGATCAGCACCGCTTGCTTACTGAAGTTCACTCGAGGCCCATCCGAGTGATCGGAGCCCTTGGTCACCTGGCCGATTCCGGTCAATCCGCTCTCCGAGGAACCTATGTTGTCGGTGATGATCAGGTTCGGGAACGTGTCGAGGTACCGCAGCTTGAGGGATTGGGAGAACAGCGCCGCGCCACTGCTCAATGTGATCAGTGAGGACGCGTCGTGGTCGCCCGCCAGATAGGTGTCCAGCAGCGGGCGTGCCATCGCATCGCCCGCGATCTGCAGGAGATGGACCCCGTGCCTTTCGACCGCGAGCCAGATGGCGGCCGGGTCGAACTGCGGTACCAGAACGACTGTGCCGCCGGAGTTCAACGCCATGAAAGCGGTCCACTGTGCAGCATGGATCATGGGCGTCGCGGGTAGCCAAACCATCACGAAGTCGGTGGCTTTGGCTTGATTTGCGTAGTGGTACTCATCGGTAATGTACTCGCCGGTGGCATGTTGGATGCCGCCGCCCAGCGCACGCCAGATGTCCTCGTGCCGCCACACCACGCCCTTCGGATACCCGGTGGTGCCGCCCGTATAGAGGATGTAGCTGTCCTCGGAACTGCGTTCATCGAAGTCACGCATCGACGACTGGGCGGCCAGCGTGGCCTCGTACTCGAAACCCGCGTAGCGCGTGTAGTCCAGATCCGACCCGTCCTGGATGACGATCACATGCTCGAGCGTCTCGATGTGCGGCGCGACGTCGGCGACGATGTCGGAGTACCGGCGTTCGTGGATCAACGCGACCAGATCGGCGTTGCCGGCGATGTACCGGACCTCGTCGGCGACGTAGCGGTAGTTCACGCTCACCGGAATCGCACGCAGTTTGAACGCGGCATACATCGCCTCGATCGCTTCGATCGAGTTACGCGAGTACACCCCTACATGGTCGCCCTGACCGACGCCACGGGTCGCCAGGTGGTGCGCCAAGCGGTTCGCCCGCTCATCGAGCTCCCGGTAGGTGACCTGGCGATCGCCGCAATGGATAGCTGTGCGTTCCGGCACCGCGTCGACGGCGTGTTCGAAAAGATCGGCAACGTTGAAAGCCATGCCGCCCAAGGTAGAACGAGTTACAATTTGGGGCAACGGGTGGAACGTCGTCCTCCTCGCGGTGTCATGGTGGGTATCACGTTGCGGGAGAACGGCTTACCGGTACGCATGGATGGCTGTACCGGACTCGTTCCTGTCATGGTCGTCAGGCGCTGAGAGTGGAAACACAAGCGGTACAGCGTAATTGGCCTGTCATATCATGCTGGGGCTGGTCATGGGTCGTCCGATGTCGCGCGAAACAGTCAGTGTTGCAGCAGATCTCGTTCGTCTCATCCCCTCGAAACTGGGGGCGGAACGGGCTTCGGTACCGGTTGCGACGGACTGATACGTGTTCTACTGTCTGCCGGTAGAAGATCGATGACAGGTACGAAATCGCCTGTGTCGCAACCGATTCTGTGGTGCTGCTTGGAGAGTGTGGCAACTATGAGTACTGAATCCACCATGCTGGGTTGTCCGGTCAGTCGCATAACCACCCAAACCGGGGATGATGCATGGCTTGTGACCGGCTACGCACTCGTCCGAAAGATGTTCTGTGACAAACGACTTGGTCGCGCGCATCCAACGCCGGAGACGGCTCCGCGTAAGACGGAGTCGGTGATGTTCGGTGGTCCGATCGGCAATTTCGACACCGAGTGGGAGGACCATGAACGGCTGCGGGCGCAGCTCAATCCGCTCTTCTCGCCGCCCGCGATGCGCGAACTGCTACCCCGCATCGAATCGGTCACCGCGCAGGTGTTGGAAGAATTCGCCGCCCTCGGATCGCCGGCTGACTTTCACGAGCACGTCGCGAGTCGCCTACCGGTGCTTGTGATCTGTGAGCTCCTGGGTGTGCCGTTCGAGGATCGGGACAAGCTCCAGCATTGGAGTGCGGCGATATTCGACACTCGTGACGGGCAGAAGTCCGCTCAGGCGGGTGCCGAGTGGTTCGTCTATTGCCTGGCATTGATCCAGCGCAAACGCGTGGAGCCGGGCCCGGACGTGCTGTCCCGGCTGTGTGAGAACCCCGAGCTCACAGACGACTCGATCGCCACGTTGGCGATGGTGTTGTTGTTGGCGGGGCAGGAGACGACCGTTGTCGAACTGGGCCTGGGCTTGGTGAAGCTGCTCGGGAACCGTAGTCAGTGGCAGCAGCTGGCGGACGATCCGCAGATCATTCCAAACGCGGTAGAAGAGTTGCTGCGAGTACAAGATTCGACCGGATTCGTGCGCTACGCCCGCACCGACATGGAAATCGAAGGGCAACGATTCGCCACGGGCGATCTCGTGCTGCTCGACGTGGATTCAGCCAATCACGACCCCGAGATCTTCGCCGATCCATACGAACTCGACGTAACGCGAAAGGAGAGCGGGCATCTGGCGTTCGGTTACGGTCCGCACTACTGTGTCGGCGCACCGCTGGCCCGATTAGAGCTCTCCGTCGTATTCCGCCAACTGATCGCGAAGTTTCCGACGATGCGACTCGCGGTCGACTCGTCGGCCTTGAGGATGCGAGACGACGTGGTCACCAAGGGCCTGGTCGCCTTGCCGGTGGAGTGGTGACCGGATGACACTCGAAACGTCTGCTGCCGGCTGCCCGATCGACCACCGCGCCATCCGCCGGATCACCACCGCGATGGGCCATGAGGGCTGGCTGGTGTCGGAATACGATCAGGTGCGAAAACTGTTCTCCGATCCGAAGCTCGGTCGTGCCCATCCGACACCGGAAGCGGCAGCACGGGTTGCGGAGTCGACATTCTTCGGCGGGCCGATGGGCGACTTCACCACCGAGCACGCAGAGCACGAGCGAATGCGCGGCATTCTGCAGCCGCATTTCGCGCCATCGAAAATGCGCGCGTTTCGCGGGCGCGTCGAGGAAATCGCCTCGGGGCTTTTCGACACCATGGCGGAGCAAGGATCTCCAGCCGATCTCTATGGGGCGGTGGCGGCGCCGTTGCCGCTGCTGGTGATCGGCGAGCTGCTGGGTGTACCGGTCGGGGAGCGCGACAACCTGCGTGGCTGGACAGATGCCATGGCGGCCGCCACCGACGGTCTCAAAGCGGCTACCGCGGCAGGCGAAATGCTCAACTACTGCCTGACATTGGTGGTTCGCAAGCGCGCCGACCCGGCCGACGACGTCCTCTCCCGGTTGTGCGAGCGTGAGGACCTCACCGACTCCGGGGCCGCTCTGCTCGCGATGGTCATGCTGTTCGCCGGACATGAGACCTCGGTCGTCCAGATCGGCATGGGTGCCATGCACCTGTTGCGGGATCGTGAGCAATGGCAGGCGCTGGTGGACCGACCCGAGTTGGTCGCCGGCGCGACCGAAGAACTGCTGCGCGTGCCGAATGCCGTGGGTCTGCCCCGTTATGCCCGAGAGGATTTCAAGGTCGATGGAGTCGAGATCGGCGCGGGCGAGCTGGTGGTTTTGGATCTCACCGCGGCCAATCACGACGCGGCGGTGTTCCAGGATCCGGATCGTATCGACATCGCCCGGAAAGAGGCGGCGCATCTGACATTCGGATACGGCGTCCGGTATTGCGTGGGCGCACCGCTGGCCCGAGTCGAACTGCAAGCCGTCTATTCGCAGCTTGTTTCACGATTCCCCACTATGCGGCTGGCAGTCGATCCGGCCGATGTGCGAATGCGAGAGGACAGATTCACCGGCGGAGTGGCCGAGCTCCCCGTCATCTGGTGAATCGATTGGCGCCGAGGTCACATTACCCACAATCGGCCGTGCTCGAGAAATTGTGCGGTCATTCCGTCACAAACCAGGGAAGATCATGCGGGTTTCATTTCTGTTCGGGGGACAGGTAACGGTCGAAGCCGCTGTAGTGGAGGAATTCCACCGTCGCAGCCCGGCCGTTCGCAAGGCGTATGCGGAGGCCGCCGTCATAGCCGGCCTCTCCGAGTCGGAGTTCCTCATCGCGGGCGAGGACGAGGCATCGGAGGATCGCCACAGTCGTAATGCGTTGCGACATAGCGCATTAACGCTCGGACTGGTCGACGACCTGGTTGCACAGGGTGTCGAGGCCGATGCGGTAGGGGGGCTGAGTCTGGGGGCGCTGATCGCTATCTGCGTGGCGGGCGCGATCGAGCGACACGAGTTGTACGCCATGCTTCATCACCGTCGGCTGGTGCCGCCAACCGGCCCCGATGTTCCGGAACAGGGCATGATGCTGATCGGCACGGCAGTAGCGGACCGTCCGGAGAACTACTATGGTCCCGATCATCCGGGCGTGTATCTCGCCGTCGACACCGGGCCGGTCGATCTCGAGCGGCGCTCCTTCGTCGTCTCCGGCTACCGCTCGTCGTTGAACGGGATACAGGCGGCCGCTCCCGACGGTGTTCACACGTTCTTGTTCCCGGGCTACAACGGCGCATTCCATTCGCCGTTGCAGCAGCACGCCGCTGATTTCATGAGTCCGTTCATCAACGCCATGACGGTTCGAGACCCGAAGGTGCCGATCTGTTCCCCGGTGAACTCGAGGTCCCTCACCACCGCCTACGAAGTCCGCGAATTCATGTTGGGGCACAATCTATTACCTGCGCGTTACGAGCCACTGGTCGAAGAGATGGACAATCTCGGCAGCCAGGCCGCGCTGGTGGTCGGCCCCGGCTTGCCCGCACCCGTGGTCCAGCCGTTTCCGGTCGAGCTGTTCACCCAGCCGTCCGACTTCGATCGGCGTACCGAATTACTCGAGATGCTCGGCGGCATCCGCTCCGAGATCGTTTGAAAGACAGGCCTGACCAATGCAATACAATAGCCAGTTGCCGATAGACGTGGCGGACCCACTGCCGCGCGTCTCCGAATCCGCTGCCCCGCTGGGATATCCGATGGGCTGGTTCTGGGTTGCCGACGCTCGAGAGCTGAAGCCGGGAACAGTGCGACGGTCGCGGTTGATGGATGGCGATGTCGTGGTCTATCGGACCCGTTCGGGCTTGGTGCGTGCGGTGCGACCGTATTGCCCGCATCTGGGTGCGCATCTGGGCGCGGGCGGCACGGTCGCGGGCGAGAATCTGGTGTGCCCGTTCCACCATTTCGAGTTCGCCCCCGACGGGCGTTGTGTGGACAGTCCCGACGGGGCCACCATTCCGGTCGGGTTGAATCACTACGAACTGCGTGAGCAGCACGGCCAGGTGTTCGTCTGGCAGGGTCCGGAGGGGCAGTCGCCGACTTGGGAGCTGCCCGAGGTCGCAGATTTCGGAGTGGCACCGATCTTCGGGTGGTCGAGAGAGATCCCGACACATGCTCAGGAGTTGGCGGAGAACGCCGCCGACTTTCGGCATTTATCCGTCCTGCATGACGTTCACATGGCGGAGGCCGAGCCGTGTGAGGCGGACGGGCCGATATTCCGCGTGCATACCCGATCGACCGGACAGGGCCGCGTCGGCCTCTTCGAGAGCCGCCAGACAATTGTGATGGCAGGCTTGGGCTACACCCATATTCGGTTCGCGATTCCGCGACTGGGAGTGGTGGCGCACATGTGGGCCATGCAAACGCCGATCGCGCCCTGGCGGACGCATGTGTACTCGGTTTTCGCCTGGGAGAGTACGGGCGGGGCCGTGTCCCGGGTGCTCGCTCCCGTAGTCGCTCGACTCGCGTCGCAGGCGATGACAAAGGTGCTCAGCGAGGATATTCCGATCTGGGAGAACAAACGCTACAACCCGCATCCGCGTCTCGTAGCGGGCGAGTCGACGCTGAGCCGATTCCGGCTCTGGACACGTCAGTTCTACCCGTCGGAATAGGCTCAGCGGTTGCGGGTGGGCCCCGGCGGCCTATATTGAGATCGGCGAGACGTTGGGGCTTGCGGTTTTCGTGACGGCACAGGGGTTTTGATGGACGCGAGGTACTCGATCAGGTGGGCGGCGGAGCATGGCTTGCCGCGGGTGGGGTTTCTCGCGCTGCGTGGGATGGGGGACCCGTTCGCGCGGCTGATGAGTGGGGATGAAGGCTACGATGACCCGTACTCGCTGATCGATCAGTTGCGGGGCGACGGCGGGGTGCGGGTCACGCGCGCCGGCTATGTCGCCTTCGACTACGAGCTGTGCCGGGAAATCCTGCGCGACAGACGATTCGGCGTGCGGCTGCCGATCGATTCGGCCGTGCCGTCCCCGTTGCGCCGCTACGCCGAACGAGTTGTGGTGCCGCCCAACCCGATCGAAGCGCCGTCCATGTTCGCGCTGGACCCGCCGGAGCACGGACGCCTGCGCAAGCCCGTCGCCTCCGCCTTCACGCCCCGCGCCGTCGCCCGCCTGGGCGATCGGGTCCGCGAGGTCACCACGGAGCTGCTCGACGCGATGGCCACGCACGAATCCGTGGACCTGATCGAGAATTTCGCGGCGCAGGTACCGATCGCGGTCATCGCGGAAATCATGGGTTTCCCGGCGGCCGATCGCCAGCTGTTCCTGCGCTGGGGGTACCACGTCGCTCCACTGCTGGATGTCGGAATTTCCTGGCAGGCCCACCGCCGCGCCATGGCCGCGACCGGGGCGATGCGGGACTACCTTGCGGCCCACATCGAGAAGCTGCGCCGCGAACCGGGCGACGGCATCTTCGGCCTCCTGGTCTCCACGGGCGACTTGACCACCACCGAATTGATGGCCAGCGCGAACGTCCTGATGGGCGCGGGTTTCGAGACCACTATGAACCTGCTCGGCAATGCCGTCCCGCTCCTGTTGTCCCACTCCGATCAACTCGACCTGCTGCGCGCCGAGCCCGAACGCTGGCCGCTTGCGATCGAGGAAATGCTGCGCTTCGACACGTCGGTTCAGATGACCGCCCGTCGTGTCCTGGAACCCGTGGAATTCGAGGGCAGCGTTCCCCTCGAGCCGGGAAAGACACTCGTCGTCTCGCTGGCCGGCGCCAACCGTGATCCCGTCAAATTCCCGGACCCGCACCGCTTCGACGTCACCCGCCCCAACGCCAAGGAGAACCTCTCCTTCGGCACCGGCATGCACGGTTGCATCGGCGCGAGCCTGACGCGACTGGAGGTCTTGCAGGCCTTGTCCGCCCTCTTCGAACGCTTCCCCGACATCCGCCTCGACGGCGAGCCGACCCGCCGCCGGCTGTCCACTCTGCGCGGTTACTCACACATGCCCGTTCGGTTGAAGTCTCGTTGATACCGGGTGGTAAGTTAGGTTCACCTCCGCTGGAACAAGATTGGGGCAGTACGGGGTTCGCCCCGCGGCTCAGGAGTTGGTCCTTGAATACTGAAGCGATTGTGCTGGATCCGACGGGCGCCGATGTTCAGGCTGAGAACGAGCGGATACGCCTGCGCGGGCCGGTCTCCTTGGTGGGGTTGCCCGGTGGGGTGTCGGCCTGGTCGGTGACCGATGCGGCTGTGCTGAAAGAACTTCTCGCCGATCCCCGCGTGTCGAAGGATCCACGCCAGCACTGGACGGCCTACAAGAACGGGGAGATCGATCAGCGGTGGCCGTTGCACCCGTGGGTGATTGCGGAGAACATGTTCACCGCTTACGGCCCCCAGCACCGCCGCCTCCGCAAACTCGTGGCTCCGGCGTTCACCAATCGTCGTACCACCCTGATGCGCCCGGGAATCGAAGCCATCGTCGATGGACTGCTGAAGCGGCTGGATGCCGTTCCGGCGGGTGAGGTCGTCGACTTGCGGCCCACCTACGCGTACCCGGTGCCGATTCAGGTCATCGGTGAATTGCTCGGCGTACCAAAGCATTTGGATGCCAAGATCAATGCGTGCGTCGACGGGTTCTTCGACACTTCCTTCACGCCCGCGCAGTCCAAGGCCAATGTCCTCAAAATGGTTTCGCTCATGGGGCAATTGATCTTCTACCGGCGCGGCCACCCCGGCGACGACATTACGAGCGCGCTGATCTCGGCCGTCGACGAAGACTCCGACCGGCTGACGCAGAAGGAAGTGATCGACACCTTGATCCTGGTGATCAATGCCGGTCACGAGACCACGGTCAACCTGCTCGATCAGGCGATCGTCGCTTTGCTGACCAATCCGGAACAGCGGGCCGACGTACTCGCCGGCCGGGTGCCATGGTCGGAGGTGATCGAGGAAGCGCTGCGATACCAGCCGCCGATCACGCATCTGCCCCTGCGATACGCGGTCGAGGATATCGAGATCGCCGGTGTTCGGATCACCGCGGGCGAGGCGATCCTAGCCTCCTACGGGGCCGCGAGCCGGGACCCGGGAATTCATGGTGACACCGCCGGGGATTTCGACGTGCACCGGGCGAACAAGGAGCACATCGCCTTCGGGTACGGCGCGCACCATTGTCTCGGTGCGCCATTGGCCCGGCTCGAGGCTGCGATCGCACTGCCTGCCTTGTTCGAGCGGTTTCCGACTATGCGATTGGCGGTGGACCCCGCCGAGCTCCGGCCGCTGGGCAGCTTCGTCTCCAACGGTCATCAGTCGGTCCCCGTTCTGCTGCAATGACATTCACCGATTCGTCGAGAGGTCCCATGGGAAACGCCAGCTGGTTGCGTAGCTTGTCCGCCGGATCGGAGGATGGCGCCCATACTCTGATCTGCTTTCCCCACGCCGGCGGATCGGCTATTTCCTACGGGCCGCTGGCCAGAACGCTGGGACCGCAATTCCGTGTGCTCGGTGTGCAATACCCCGGGCGCCAGGACCGCCGGCGCGAACCGTTGCTCGGAAGTATCGCCGACCTTGTCGAGGGTGTGCTGCCGGAAATTCGCGAACTGATTCCGCGGACCGCGGGCTACTCGCTGTTCGGTCACAGCATGGGTGCGGCGGTGGCGTTCGAGACCTGCCGTCGTCTCGAACAGGACCAGGCGACGCCGCCGGTCACATTGTTCGTATCGGGTCGAATCTCACCGGCGCGGAAGAGTTCTCACACTGTGCACCGGTACACCGATCAGGAATTGGTCCAGCACTTGTTGGACTTCGGCGGCACTCCCGCGGCGCTGCTGGAGGATCCCGATTTTCGGTCGATCATTCTGTCGGTCACGAGAAGTGACTACCGCGCGATCGAAACCTACGCCTGCGCACCGGGCGCCGCGGTGGAATGTCCGCTCGTGGCGCTGGTCGGCGACAGCGATCCCGCCACCAGCGATGCCGACCTGACAGAGTGGCAGCCGCATACCACCGGGCCTTTCGCGCAGACGTCGTTTCCGGGCGGCCACTTCTACATCGATGCCAACGCGCACGGTGTGGCCGAACTGATTCGCGATCAGAGCGCCCGCGCATCGTCGAAGTAGTAGTGCCGGTCGACGCCACTCTCCCGTCGTACCCGCCGCGAATTGTTGTGCGAGACTGCAACTATGGCTGAAACCGCTGGACCCATTTCGAATGTTTCGGACACCGCCCACTGGGTGGCCGCCTATCGCGCGATCGAATCCGCCCGGACCGATGCGCTCTTTCACGACCCGCTCGCGGAGCGGCTCGCCGGCGAAACCGGCAAGGCCATCGTCGCGAATGAACCACGGAACGCGCTGGCCGGCTGGAACTTGGTCACGAGAACCAGAGTCATCGATGATCTGATCACCGAAACCCTCGCCGAGGGCTGCGATCTGGTCATCAATATGGCGGCGGGTCTGGATGCGCGGCCGTATCGTCTCGAGCTGCCCGCCGATCTCCGCTGGATCGAAGCCGACTTCCCGGATTTGATCGCCGAGAAGAACCGTCTGCTGGAAGGTGAGACCGCCCGCTGCGTTCTCACCCGCGCCGCAGTCGATCTCGCGGACCCGAATGCGCGCGACCAGTTCCTGAATCAGGCGCTCGAGGGTGCGAAGAAGGCGCTCGTACTGACCGAGGGACTGGTGTACTACCTGTCCGAAGACGAGGTCTCGGGATTGGCCGCGGCGCTGGCGCGTCCCGAAATCAACTGGTGGATCATGGATGTGAACAACAAGCCTGTGGTCGATCGGTTCAACCGAACGAACGAGAAGCTACTCGAGAATTCACCCTGGAAATTCGGGCCGCTCGAACCGCTGCGATTCTTCGCCGACGCGGGTTGGACCGCGGACGAGGTAGTCGGATTGTTCCGTATGGCAGCCCGATTCCGCCGGTTGCCCCCGCTGCTGTGGTCGCTCGCCTTTGCCCCCGTCGGCCCCCGGATGCCGCTCGGCGCCAAGCGGATTCCGTGGTGTGCGGCGGTTCGGCTCACGTCCACCGGCGCATGATCGGATAGATCGGCCGGGAG
>NZ_JBHWHH010000114.1:0-24026 GCF_042732555.1 Nocardia sp. NPDC059764 | reverse complement strand
GAGTCGAGGACCGGCTGTCCGGGTCAGGGCGCTCTCACACCCAGCTCGACGGGCATGGAGCGGTAGGCGTGCAGATTGCGTAGGGGATGCGGGATCGGTGGGCCGTCCAGGCGCAGATGCGGGTAGCGATCGAAGAGGGCGGGCAGCGCGATGCTGCCTTCCAGCCGGGCGAGCCGGGACCCCAGACACCCGTGGATCCCGCTGCCGAACGCGAGATGTTCCGCGGCATTTTCCCTGGTCACATCGAATCGATGCGGGTCGGGAAAGACCGCGGGGTCATGGTTGGCCCCGGCCAGCGACAGCAGGACGAGGGAACCCGCCGGTATCCGCTGACTATCGACGTCCACGTCATGGTTCGCGACCCGGCCGGTCATCCGGACCGGACCGTCGTAGCGCAGGATCTCCTCGACCGCGTTGCGCCACCGCCACGGCTCGGCGTTCAGCAGCTCCAGCTGCTCGGGATGGCTTGCGAGCAGGGCGATTCCATTGCCGAGCATGTTCACGGTGGTCAGGAAGCCGGCGTCCAGCAGCAGGGCCGCATTGGACACCTGCTCGCGGCGGGTGAGGGCGTCATCGGCCGCCAGCATGCCGAGCACGTCGTCGCGCGGTTCGTCGTCGAGTCCGTCGAACTGCCGGTCGAAGTACTCTTTGACCTCCGCCAGGTCCTCGACGGCGTCGCGGTAGGTGGACCAGGCGACCCCGCGCTCGAGCAGCGGCGCGCCGGAGTCGCCCCACTTCAGCAGGGTCGAATGCATCTCGGCGGGCAGCCCGAGCATTTCGGCGATGATGGTGACGGGCATCCGCGCGGAGAAATCGCCGATCAGATCGGGCCGGGGCTTCGATTCCAGGTGATCGATCAGATCATCGGCCACTTCGGCGATGCGCTGCTCCAGGGTCGCGATCGCCTTCGGTCCGAAGGCCTGCCCGACGACGCGTCGATATCGGGTGTGATCCGGCGGATCGGTCACCAGCATCGAGGGCGGTTCGCCGAGGTTGGGAAGCCCCAGATCCGTTTTCGCCAGCAGCCAGCGGACCGGCTTGGGCAGGCTCGGATGATTGGGCGAGACCACACCGAAGCTCCGGTCTCGGAGAATCGTTCGGCACACCTCGTAATCGGCGGTAATGTGCACACCCGACATCTTGGGAATCGGGCCCAGCCGGCGGATCTCCTCGATGTACGGCGATGAGCCGAGCAGGCCATCCGGTCCGCGGGCCAGCTTGCCGAGTGGTTCACCTCGACGCGCCGACAACCGGGCAAAGGCCCGCAGGAAGCCGTGCATGAGCAGCCATCGAGTCCATGTGCGAGTCAACATCAATCACCTCACCGCCCCGTGACCTGTGCTTTTATGATAGTGATTCGCTATGAGATTGCCAGGGGGGCTGGAATGACGGACCGATCGGGCGAGCGGACCACCATGGACAGGCGCTGTTTCCTCGCGGGCGTCGGGTCGGCCGCGGTGTTGCTGGGCCTCGCCGGAACGGGCGCGGCCACGCACATAGCCCGGGCGGACGTCCCCAGCCAGAGCCCGAATACGCCGATCTACCGCGCGCTGGTGCCGGAGATCTTCGCGCCGCTGCCGGATCCGCCCGATCATGTCCCCGCGATCGTCGTCGGCTCCGGATTCGGGGCCGCGGTCACCGCACTGCGCCTGGCCCAGGCCGGGATCGAGGTCGCGCTGCTCGAGCGCGGATCACGCTGGCCGAACGATCCGTGGCGCCCCGTCTTCGCCGTGGACACGATCCCGGACGGCCGCGGCTTCTGGCATCGGACCACCTTCACCGGGGCGAACCGGATCCCGGTGGCGGTCGACTCGTTCGGCGGAGTCCTCGATGTCGGCAACTACCCGGGCATCGACGTGTGGCGGGCGGCATGTGTCGGCGGCGGTTCGGTGGTGTTCACCGGGGTGATGATCGAGCCGGAACAGCGGTTCTTCGACCATGTGTTCCGTGGCGTGGTCGACTACCGCGAGATGCACGACGTCTACTACCCCAGGGTTCGAGAGATGTTGCGGCCCAGCACGATACCGGACGACATCTACCGCTCCCCCGCGTTCGCGCACTCCCGCGCCTGGGACGCACAGGCCCGCGCGGCCGGATACGCCCCGCAACCCATCGACGGCACCTGGCGGTGGGACGTGATTCGCGACGAGCTGGCCGGGCGCTCGCTGCCGTCGGCGACGGTGGGCTGTTCCGACCTCGGCAACTCCAACGGCGCGAAATTCGATCTGAACCAGAACTACCTGCGCTGGGCCGAGGACACCGGCCGCGCCCGCATCTACCCGGGTCATCGCGTGGACGCCATCGCCGCGGAACCCGGCCGCCATGCCGTCACCGTGACCACACTGGCCCCTACGGGTGAAGTCCTCCGCACCCGCACGTTGACCTGCGACATGCTGTTCCTGGCCGCCGGCTCGGTCGGCACCTCCGAACTCCTGGTGCGGGCGCGGGACACCGGCGTGCTGCCGAACCTGAACGAGCACATCGGGGAAGGCTGGGGCAGCAATGGCGATGTCGCCCTGGCTCGGCCGCTCACCACGCTCGAAATGGGCACCCAGGGCACGCCTTCCGCGAGCCGGATCCTGGACGAGGCGGGCGCGCCCGTCTCGCTGGAGAGCTGGTTCGTTCCCGGCACCACGCCCTTCGACACCGGTGTGGTCGGATCACTGGGGATGGTGCTCGACGACACCCGCGGCCGGTTCGTCTACGCGGACGACGGCCGCGTGGACCTGCTGTGGCCGCCCGACGGCGCCGCCGGGTATCTCGCCCGAGCCCGCGAGGTCAACGACACCATGAGCTGCCACTGCGAGCTCGTCCCGCGACCCGACCTGGACGCGAACGCCTCGATCACCGCGCACCCGTTGGGCGGCGCGGTGATCGGACGCGCGACAGACGAATACGGCCGGGTGCGTGGATACCGGAACCTGTATGTGATGGATGGGGCGGCTGTGCCCGGCAGCACCGGAACGGTCAATCCTTCACTGACGATCGCCGCGCTGGCGGAGCGCAATATCGAGCGGATCATCGGTTCCGGGGGATAGCGCCGAGGGATACAGTCGATTGGTGGACGAGACTCCGGTCCCACACCGTCGGCGCTCACGCACCGAGCGAGTGGCGATCCGGCTGCTGTATCCGACATTCCGGCCCACCGAGGAGTCGTTGCGGACGGCTGTCACCGGCGCAGTCGTGCTGGTGACGGGGGCCTCACACGGCATCGGCAAGGCCAGCGCGCGAAAGCTGGCCGCGGCGGGCGCGGATGTGCTGCTCGTGGCGCGTTCACAGCCCGAACTGGAACAGCTGGCCACCGAGATCACGGCCGCGGGCGGCATTGCCCACGCCTACCCGACCGACCTGACCGACATGGAGGCCGTGGGCCGGCTCGGTGAGAAGCTCCTGGCCGAGCACGGGCACATCGATGTGGTGATCAGCAACGCGGGCAAGTCGATTCGGCGCCCGATCGCCGAGTCCTACGACCGCTTCCACGATTTCACCCGCACCATCGACATCAACTACCTCGGCCCGGTGCGGCTGCTGCTGACCCTGCTGCCCGCCATGCGCGCCCGCGGGCAGGGACACATCGTGAACGTCTCGACCTGGGGTGTGCTCATGCCGCCGAGTCCGCGCTGGTCGGCCTACGGCGCCTCGAAAACGGCCTTCGACGTCTGGCTGCGCAGCGTCGCCGCGGAGATCGCGGCCGACGGCGTCACCATCACCTCGGTCTATATGCCGCTGGTCCACACCAGGATGAGCGCCCCCACCGACTTCCACCGGATCCCCGCTCTGACCGTCGACGAGGCCTCCGACCTCATCGCGCACGCCGTCACCGCCAGACCCGGCGAGGTGGCGCCCTGGTGGGCGGTCCGGGTCCAGGCCTGGTCCGCCGTCCACCGCTACCAGGTCCGGCGCTTCATGGAGCATCGACTCCAAGGCCGAACGCGGAAGCACAATTTGAATTGAAGCTGAAACCATTTGTGTTGAAGCTGAATCCATTTCGACGTCGGGCGGTGTACAGCAACTACCCGCGGGCATATACTGGCCGCGGTCGGGGTTTTGCAGTAAAAAGTGCGCGAATACAGCGCGGTCAGAGCTCTAAGGGAAACCATGACTGCACCGCGACCGCTGCCCATACCACTGTCCGCCGGACAGCAGGGATTGTGGCTGGCCCAGAAATTGAGCCCCGATGTTCCGATATCCGAGGCGCAATACATCGAGTTCCACGGCGACCTCGACATCGAAACGCTGTGCAGGACCGCGATTCAAGCGGGTCATGAGTTCCAGTCGGGGTATCTGAGACTGGTCGAGGTCGACGGTGAGCCGTTTCAGGTGTACGACCCGGCACTCGGCCAGGCGGCCGCGCTGATCGATGTCCGTGATTCACCCGATCCCTTCGCGGCAGCTGTGGACTGGATGCGCCGGGAGTACACGGCACCCTTGGACATGACCCGGGGCCCGCTGGTCGCCAATGCGATCGTGCAGGTGGGCGATCAGGATTATCTGCTGTACAGCCGGTGTCATCACGTCGCGCTCGACGGCTACGGCGCGATGATGATCGTGAATCGGATCGCGGCGCTGTACACGGCGACGGTGCGGGGCCAGGAGGCGGAGCCCAACCGTCCCGCGGACATCCGCGCCCTCTACGAGGCCGATCGCGACTACCGGGAGTCGCAGCGATTCGCCGACGACCAGGCCTATTGGGTGGACAAGCTCGCCGGGATCGGCGAGGAGACCAGTCTGGCCGCCGGGCAGGCGCCCCCGTGCGCGGACAGTGCCGTCGTGATCACCGAACTGCCGACGGCGACGATGGACCGGGTCGACCGTGCGGCGACTGCGGTGGGAGCGAGCCCGGCCGCACTGGTGATCGCCGCGTTCGGCTGTTATCTGGCTCGCAAGACCGGCCGCGACGACGTGCTGGTCAATATTCCGGTGTCGGGTCGCACGACCGCCGTGCTGCGTCGATCCGCGGGGGTTTTCGTCAATGTGGCGCCGCTGCCGATCGCCCTGCGACCTGACGACACCGTCGCGACGCTGGCGCTGCGGGTGCAGTCCGATCTGGTGGGTGTCCTGCGGCATCAGCGGTGCGGCCTCACCGACATTCGCGCCGCCCTGGGGATCCCCGGCGCGCAGCGCAGGTTCGCGGGCCCGGTCGTGAACGTCATGCTCTTCGACCACAAGCTCGAGTTCGGTTCGGTGACCGGACAGTTCCACATCCTCAGCTCCGGCCCGGTCGAGGATCTGCTGATCGACGTGTATCGGACCGGGGATCCGCCGCGCACGATCCTCCAGTTCCTGGCCAATCCGAACCTCTACACCGACCGCGAACTGTCGGCGCACTGCACCGGATTCGCGGAGTTCCTCGACGAGTTCGCCGCCGCCTCGGATGCCGGGCTCGGACAGGTCCACCCCCGCAGCGCCGCCGAAGGCGCCGGGATCCGCCGCCGCCGTGAGAATCTGGCGTTCTGGCGGACGGCCCTCGCGGATCTTCCCGAAGAGCTTCCGCTGCCATTCGACAGGCCGCGACCGGCGGTGCTGTCGGATCGGCGTGCGAGCGCGAATTTCTCTTTGAACGCGGGATTGGTTCGAGGATTGGAGAATTGCGCACGGGAGCATGATTCTTCGTTCTTCATGGTGGCGCACTCCGCATTGGCGGTATTGCTGGCGCGAATGAGCGGCGGCACCGATATTCCCATCGGCACACCGGTCGACGATGCCATCGGGCAATCCGTCAATACCGTGGTGTTGCGCACCGAAGTCGATCCACGAGAGCCGTTCGCCGAATTACTCGGACGGATTCGCCAGGTCGATCTGGACGCATTCGACCATGCCGATATTCCGTTCGCACAAGTGGCGGAGCAACTATCGCGAGACCCCGTGTGCCAAGTATTGCTGGCGGTCGGCCAGGTCTGCGAAACATCCTGCTTCGACCTGCGATTCAACCTGTCGACGCCCGACGGTGACGGCGATACGACCGGCGCGGTCACCTTCGCCACGGATGTGTTCGATGCCGCGACGATCGATTCCCTTGTCCGTCGGTGGATACAGATCCTGGAGTCGGTGGTCGCCGATCCGACCGTTCCGGTCGGGTCGATCGACGTGCTCGAACCCGCCGAGCGCGACGATCTGCTGACGCGCCGCGGCGCGCCCGCGGCCGCGCCGGTCACCCTGCCCGAGCTGCTGGCCGCCGCGGTCGCGGTGGATCCCGAGGCGGCGGCGATCGTCGCCGGTGAGCGGGTGGCGAGCTACCGGGAGATGGACGAACGCTCGAATCGGTGGGCTCGGAAGCTGATCGAGCGGGGCATCGGTCCGGAGGACATCGTCGCGATCGCCATGCCGCGGTCCGCCGATTCGGTGTCCGCAGTGTGGGCGGTGGCCAAGTCGGGGGCCGCCTTCCTGCCGATCGATCCGGCCCATCCGGCCGAACGCATCGCCCACATGCTGACCGATTCGAAGGCGGCGGTCGGACTGACCGCGGCGGTCACCCGCGCCCGGTCGCCGAACGACATCGACTGGCTGACAACGGATTACCTCGACGAGGGCGACGATCGGCCGATCACCGACGGTGATCGGGTGCGACCGCTGCGGGTCGACGATGTCGCGTACGTCCTCTACACCTCCGGATCGACCGGCCTGCCCAAGGGCGTGGCAGTCACCCATCGCGGACTGCACACCTGCGCCGTCGAACACCGGGAGGCCCTGAGCATCGGATCGTCCTCCCGCACACTGCATCTGGCTTCGCCGAGCTTCGACGTCTCGGTCCTGGAACTGCTGCTGGCGCTGGGCGCGGGCGCGACCATGGTCGTCGCACCCGGCGACAGCTTCGGCGGCGACGAACTCGCCGAAATCCTCGACCGCGAACACGTCAGCCACGCGTGTATGACACCCTCGACGCTCTCGACCATCGACCACACCCGGTGGGCCCTACCGGATCTGGGACATCTGGTCGTCGGAGGCGAGGACTACGGCGTCGAGCTGGTCGAACGGTGGGGCGGAACCCGTCGACTGTTCAACGAATACGGGCCCACCGAGACCACGATCGCCGCCACGCTGACCGCATTGACGGCGGGTGAGCTCGTCACGATCGGCCGTCCGATCCGCGGCGTCTCGGCCTGGATCCTCGACCAGCGCTTGCAGCCCGTGCCGGTCGGTGTGGCGGGTGAGTTGTATATCGCCGGTGGCCTCTTGGCTCGTGGATATCACCGCCGGGCGGGGTTGACCGCGGAGCGGTTCGTGGCGTGCCCGTGGTCGCCGGGTGAGCGCATGTACCGGACCGGCGATGTGGTCCGCTGGTCGGCCGACGGTTCGGTCCAGCATCTGGGCCGGTCCGATTTCCAGGTCAAGATCCGCGGTCTGCGGATCGAGCTCGGGGAGATCGACGCCGTGCTCACCGGTCATCCGTGTGTCGGCTATGCCGCCACAATCGGCTATCGCGCCGATTCGGGAGCCCAGCAGCTCGTCTCGTATGTCGTTGCCGCGCCGGGCCGGACGATCGATACCGCACTCGTGGCGGCTCATCTCGCCGATCGCCTGCCGCCCTACATGGTTCCGGCCGCGATCGTCGTGCTGGACCGGATACCGTTGACGCCGACCGGCAAGCTCGATCGAAAAGCCTTGCCCGCACCGGTGTTCGCCGACGACAAGCCGTACCGCGCGCCCCGGACCCCGACCGAGCGTCTCATCGCCGAGACCTTCGCCGACGTCCTGCACATCGACGCCGTCGGGATCGACGACTCCTTCTTCGCCCTCGGCGCGGACAGCCTGGTCGCCACCCGGGTCGCGGCGCGCCTGGGCGCCGCGCTGGACACCGAGATTCCGGTGCGGCTGCTGTTCGACGCGGCCACGACCGCCGAACTGGCCACCAGGATCGAGCGGGAAGCCGGACCGGGGCGCCGCTCCCGGCCACCGTTGATCGCCGGACCACGCCCGGATCTGGTGCCGCTGGCCCCCGCGCAACAACGCATGTGGTTCTTCAACCAGTACGACACCGGCTCCGGGGCGTACAACATGCCGATCGCCCTGCGGCTGCGGGGCGAACTGGACGTCGAGGCCCTGCGACTGGCCCTGATCGACGTGCTGGCCAGACACGAATCGCTGCGCACCCGGTACCCGGACCATGACGGCGTGCTGATCCAGGTGGTCGAATCCGTCGACCACCTGGACTCGGATCCCGCGCTGACGACGGTGCCGTCCGGCGAACTGGTCCCGGCGGTCACCGAATTCGTCACCGAGGGCTTCGACGTGAGCGCCCGGGTGCCGGTGCGCGCCCGGCTGTTCCGAGTGGCCGACACCGAGGAACCGGAACACCTGCTGGCCGTCGTCGTGCATCACATCGCCGCGGACGGCTTCTCCATGGCTCCGCTGGCGCGCGATCTGGCCATGGCCTTCGCCGCCCGGATGCGCGGTGAAACCCCCTCGTGGACACCGCTGCCCATCCAGTACGCGGACTACGCGCTGTGGCAGCGGGACGTCCTCGGCTCGCCCGACGAACCGGAGTCGCTGAGCGCCCGGCAGCTTCGCTACTGGAACGCGACCTTGGACGGCATGATCGACGAGCTGCCGCTGCCGTTCGACCGGCCGCGGCCGGTGGTCATGTCGAATCGTGGTGCGACCACCAATTTCTCGTTGAATGCGGGCCTGGTCCGCGGGTTGGAGGAATGCGCGCGGCGGCACGACTCCTCGTTGTTCATGGCGGTGCACAGTACGTTGGCGGTATTGCTGGCCCGGATGAGCGGCGGCACCGACATCCCGGTCGGCACACCGATCGCGGGGCGTGGCGTGGCGGCGCTCGACGAAATGGTCGGGATGTTCGTCAACACCTTGGTCTTGCGGACCGCCGTCGATCCCGGCCAGTCGTTCGCCAACCTGCTCGGCCTGGTCCGGCAGGTGGATCTGGACGCGTTCGACCATGCCGATGTCCCGTTCGAGCAGGTGGTGGACCAGCTGGTCACGCAGCGGTCCCAGGCTCGCCACCCGTTGTTCCAGGTGCTGCTGGCCTTTCAGAACCTGGAACCGGTGACGCTCGTACTGCCCGGACTCGAACTGTCGGTGATCGACCTGCCCGGCACCGCGTCCCGCTTCGACCTGCAGTTCATCCTCTCGCCGGACCACGCGAGCGGCGGCATGACGGTGGCGGTCACCTACGCCACGGACCTGTTCGACGCCGCGACGGTCGATTCCCTTGTGCATCGGTGGATCCGGATCATGGAGTCGGTGGTCGCCGATCCGACCGTTCCGGTCGGGGCGATCGAGGTCCTCGAGCCCGCCGAGCGGGCCGATCTGCTGAGCCACCGCGGCGCTCTCGCGGCGGCCCCGATGACGCTGCCGGATCTGCTGGCCGCGGCCGCACGGGATCCCGACGCCGCGGCGATCGTGTTCGCGGGGCAGCGACTGAGTTATCGCGAGGTGGATGAGCGTTCGAATCGCCGGGCGCGAGCGCTCATTCGGCGCGGCATCGGCCCCGAGGACATCGTCGCGATCGGGATGCCGCGGTCCCTGGACTCGGTGTTGACCGAATTGGCGGTCACGAAAGCGGGGGCGGCGTTCCTGCCGATCGATCCGGGTCATCCGAGGGAACGGATCACCCACCTGATGATCGAGTCAGGGGCGGTCATCGGTGTGACCGTGCCGTCCGTGCGCGCCCGGCTGCCCGACGGGATCGATTGGCTGACACCGGACGACCTCGACCACACCGACGACGTGGCCGACGGCCGGCCCATCACCGACAGCGAACGGACCCGGCCGCTGCGGGTCGACGATCTCGCCTACCTCATCTACACCTCGGGATCGACCGGACTGCCCAAGGGCGTCGCGGTCACGCATCGAGGCCTGTACGACTGCGCCATCGAGCACCGCGACGCCATGGGCATCGAATCCGATTCTCGGACCCTGCACATGGCCTCGCCGAGCTTCGACGTGTCGGTCATGGAACTGCTGCTGTCGCTGGGTTCCGGCGCCACCATGGTCATCGCGCCCGGCGACGTCTACGGCGGGAACGAACTCGCGGACCTGATCGCCCGCGAACACGTCAGCCATGTCCTCGTGACACCGTCCACGCTCTCGACCATCGACCCCACCCGCTGGCCGCTACCGGATCTGACCCACCTCATGGTGGGCGGCGAGGACTACGGCGCCGACGTGGTCCAGCGCTGGGGTGTCGGCCACGCCCTGCTCAATACCTACGGGCCGACCGAAACGACCATCGCCGCGACCTTGAGCGCACCGCTGACGGCGGGTGACGCGGTGACGATCGGTGGCCCGATTCGTGGCGTGTCGGGGTGGATTCTGGACCAGCGGCTGCAGCCTGTTCCGGTCGGCGTGGCGGGCGAACTGTACATCGCGGGTGGCGGTCTGGCGCGCGGGTATCACGGTCGGCCGGGCGCGACCGCCGAGCGTTTCGTCGCGTGCCCCTGGGCGCCGGGCGAGCGGATGTACCGGACCGGGGATATGGCCCGGTGGACGTCCACGGGGACGGTCGAGCACGTGGGTCGGTCCGATTTCCAGGTGAAGATCCGGGGTCTGCGCATCGAACTGGGCGAGATCGATGCGGCGCTGGCGGCGCACGCGGCGGTGAGTTACGCGGTGACCGTCGGCAGCCACACCGAGTCGGGGGCGCAGTCGCTGGTGTCGTATGTCGTTGCCGCACCGGGGTGTTCGGTCGATCCGTCGGTGCTGGCCGAGTATCTGGGCGACCGGTTGCCGTCCTACATGGTTCCGGCGTCGATCATGGTGCTGGATCGGGTGCCGTTGACGCCGATGGGCAAGCTGGATCGGCGGGCGTTGCCGAAGCCGGTGTTCGCTCCGGACAAGCCTTTCCGAGCGCCCGAGACGCCGACCGAGCAGATCATCGCCCGCTGCTTCGCGGACGTCCTGGGCTCGGACGGGGTCGGCGCGGACGATTCCTTCTTCGCCCTCGGCGGCGACAGCATCATGTCGATCCAGCTGGTGACCCGGGCCAGGACCGCGGGCGTGGTGTTCACGCCACGGGATGTGTTCGAGCGCAAGACCGTCGCCGGACTCGCCCTGGTCGCCACCCGGGAGAGTGACACCGCGACAGAGCTTTCGGCGGAACTGCCCGACGCCGGCCCGCTACCGCTGACACCGATCATGCGGGAGTTGCTCGACCGGACGGGGTCCGCATGCGCCCGCTTCGCCCAGGCGACGATGCTGCGTCTGCCGGCCGGGATCGACCGGCAGCGGCTGGCCGATGCCGTGCAGCAGGTCCTCGATCGGCACGGCATGCTGCGTACGCGGCTGAACCCGATCAGCGATGGACAGTGGGCGTGGAAGGTGTTGCCCGCCGGAATGATTCGCGCGGACAACCTCATCGCGCGAGTACCGATCGAAGCGGGGCTGGGGCGAGGCGAACTCCGTGCGCTGGCGGCGACAGAGCTGGAGGCCGCCGCGGACCGGCTCGATCCGGGAGCCGGGATCGTCACGCAGGCGGTCTGGTTCGACCCGGCCGGCTCCGCCGAACCGGGCACCGTGCTGCTGGTGGTTCATCGTTCGGCGATCGATCCCGTCTCCTGGCGGGTGCTGGCGGCGGGTCTCACGGCCGCGTGGACGCCGAGCGACTCCGGCGAACCACCCGATCCGGCCCCGACCGGAACGTCCATGCGCGGCTGGGCACACGGGCTGGTCGAGGCGGCCCGGCGACCGGAACGCACCACCGAGCTCGAACTCTGGCGAGCGATGACCGCCGGGGAAGATCCCCCGCTCGGAACACGGCCCCTCGACCCGGCGATCGACGTGGCCGCGACCACCCGCTCCATCCGGATCGACCTGGACCCCGACGTGACCGAGGCCCTGCTGACCACCGTGCCCGCGGCCTTCCACGGCAGCGTGCACGACGGGCTGCTGACCGCGCTGGCGGTCACGATCGCGACATGGCGGCGCGAGCACGGGACGGCAGCCGCCGCGGACGTCACGATCCGCCTCGAAGGCAACGGCCGCGCGAAAGACGTTGTGCCGGGCTCGGATCCGGCTCGGACAGTCGGCTGGTTCGCCACGAGCTATCCGATGCGCCTGGACCTGTCGGGCATCGACCTCGACGAAGCCCGCTCGGGCGGGCCGGCATTGGGGGCAGCGGTCAAGTCCGTCAAGGAACAACTGCTCGCCGTCCCCGACCAGGGGATCGGCTACGGCCTGCTGCGGTATCTCGGCGAGGACGCCGGACCGGTTCTCGCGACCGCGCCGCCGCAGATCGCGTTCACCTACCGCGGCCGCGTCGCCACCGGGACAGCCGAGGCGGAGTTCCCCGATACCCGGCCCCCGGACATGCCGGTGACCGCGGCGCTCGACATCGAAGTCACCGTCCTGGACGACGCGAAAGAGCACCGGATACAGGCGATCTGGTCGTACCCCTCAGGTATGCTCACCGCCGATACGGTGCGTGAGATCGCGGAGGACTGGCGTTCGGCACTGACCGCGCTGGCGACGCATGTCCGCCGCGCCGGGAGCGGCGGACGGACGCCGTCGGATCTGACGGCCGAGCTCGGGCAATCCGACATCGAGGGACTCGAGCACCGGTATCCGGCATTGAGCGACGTCTGGCCCCTGGCCCCACTCCAACAGGGGCTGCTGTTCCACGCACTGGTGTCCGAGCAGTCGGTGGACGCCTACATCACGCAACTGGTGCTCGAGCTGCGCGGCCGGGTCGACGCGGAACGGCTGCACCGAGCCACACGACTGCTGCTCGACCGGCACACGAACCTGCGCGCCGCGTTCGTCACCGATCCGGAGCCGGTGCAGGTGGTCGACGATGCCGCCGAGGCGCCCTGGTCGGAACCGGACCTGTCCGGGCTGGACGCCGACGCTCGCGATCGCGAGTGGACGCGGCTCCTGACCGCCGATCGCACCACCCGGTTCGACCCGGCCCGTCCCCCGCTGCTGCGCTGGATGCTGGCCACCATCGGACCCGAGCGGTACCGGCTGGTGCTGACGAACCACCACCTGCTGCTCGACGGCTGGTCGACACCGCTGCTCCTGAAGGAGCTGCTGGTCCTCTACGCCACCGACGGCGACACCACCCTGCTGCCGGAGGCGCGTCCGTACCGGGACTTCCTGACCTGGGTCGCCCGGCAGGACCCGGCCGCGGCACTCGACGCCTGGGCGCGTGCGTTCGAGGGCGCCGACGAGCCGACCCTGGTGGCCGCACCCGATCCGAGCCGTCGCTACACCGAATCACGGGAGCTGTCAGGCGAACTCGGCGAGGCGGAGACCGCGGCGCTGATCGACCGTGCGCGGTCCCGCGGCATCACCCTCAACACCGTGATCCAGGTGGCGTGGGCGATCGTGCTGGGCGCGTTGACATCTCGGAATGACGTGACGTTCGGCGCCGTGGTCTCCGGGCGACCCCCGCAGCTCGCCGGCGTCGAATCGATGGTCGGGCTGCTGATCAACACGGTGCCGGTGCGCGTTCGCCTCGACGCCGGTGAGACGGTCGGGCAACTGCTCGACCGCGTCCAGGCCGAGCAGGCGGCGCTGCTCGATCACCAGTTCGTGGGGCTGGCCGAGATCGAGCGAGTGGCCGGGCCGGGCGCGGTCTTCGACACGATGACGGTGTTCGAGTCCTTCCCGGTCGACCGGTACGGGCTGACCGCGGACACCGATATCGCCGGTATGCGGCTGGTCGACGTGACCGGTTCCGACGCTGCCCACTATCCGATGGGCGTGGTCGGGCGCGTCGACGAGCGACTGCATCTGGAGATCAAGTACCTGCCCGAGTTCTTCGACCGGGACACGATCGCGGCGACCCTGCATCGGATCCTGGACGTCCTGGTCAATCTGGCCGCCGACCCGGAGGTGCCGCTCGCCCGGCTGAATCTGCTCGCGCCGCGGGAATACCGCGAGCTGGCGCCGGTCTCGGGTGATCCCGCGGTGCCGGAGCGGGTGTTGCCCGAACTGCTCGCGGCCACCCACGCCCGGGATCCGAGCGCGGTGGCGGTGGTGTGCGGGGACCGGCAGTGGACCTATGACGAGCTCGACACGGAGTCGAATCGGTTGGCGCGCATGCTGATCGGTCTGGGCGCCGGACCGGAGACGAATGTCGCGATCGGACTGCCGCGCTGCTACGAGTCGGTGCTCGCGGTATGGGCGGTGGCGAAGTCGGGGGCGGCATTCGTCCCGGTGGATCCGCGCACGCCCGGGGAACGGGTCGAGCACATGCTCGCCGACTCCGGTGTGGCGATCGGGATCACGCTGTCCGAGTGGAAGGATCGACTGCCCGGCTCGGCGCGGTGGCTGGTCCTCGACGACCCGGATATCGCGGCGGAGGTGGCGAGGTCGCCCGCGCCGCCGGTGACCGATGCCGAGCGCATCCGGCCGATTCGACTCGACCACCCCATGTACGTGATCTACACGTCCGGCTCGACGGGAGTGCCCAAGGGCGTGGTGGTCTCGCACCGGGGGTTGGCGAACCTGGTGGCCGAGCAATGCTCGCGGTTCGACATCGGGCCGGGCGCGCGGGTGCTGCACGCCGCGTCGCCCATTTTCGACGCGGCGATCCTGGAACTCCTCTGGGCCTTCGCGTCCGGCGGACGCCTCGTCATCGCGCCGCCGACCGTCCTCGGTGGAATCGAACTGGCGCAGATCATCTCGCAGCACGCGGTCACCCATGCCGCGCTGACTCCCACCGCTCTGGGCACGGTCGACCCGGCCGGGCTGCGGCACCTCGGGACGGTGGTGATCGGCGGCGAAGCGCCCCCGCCCCGACTGGTGTCGCGGTGGGCGCCGGGCCGGAAACTGTTCAACACCTACGGTCCCGCGGAGGCCACCATCCAGACCGATGCGGGCACGCCGATGGTGCCGGGTGAGACCGCGACCATAGGCGGACCGATCCGCGGGGTCGGCGAGATCGTGCTCGACGCCTGGCTGCGTCCGGTGCCGGTCGGAGTCGTCGGCGAGTTGTACCTCACCGGACCGGGATTGGCGCGCGGATACCGCAACCGGACGAGTCTGACCGCGTCCCGGTTCGTCGCCGATCCGTTCGCGGGCCCCGGGCAGCGCATGTACCGGACCGGGGACCTGGTGCGGTGGCTGCGGCTGCCGGAGGGAGGTCTGACGCTGGACTATGTCGGGCGGACGGACTTCCAGGTCAAGATTCGCGGCTTCCGGATCGAACTCGGCGAGGTCGAATCGGGTCTGCTGGCCTGCCCGGGAGTGGCCCGCGCGGTGGCGGCGGTGCACCACGGCTCCACCGGTGACCGGTTGATCGGGTATGTCGTGCCCGAACCCGGCGCCGAACTGGACCCGGTCGCGATCCTCACCGTCGCCGGGCAACGCCTGGCCCCGCACCTGGTGCCCGCCACCGTGATGGTGCTCGACGCGCTGCCGACGACGGAGACCGGCAAGATCGACCGCCGCGCGCTGCCCGCACCCGACTTCAGCACGGGCCGAGTCGAATTCCGGGCGCCGGTCACCGAGACGGAGACGACGCTCGCGGGGCTGTTCGCGGAGGTCCTGGGAATCGACACGATCGGGCTCGACGATTCGTTCTTCGCGCTCGGCGGCGACAGCATCATGTCGATCCAATTGGTCACCCGGGCCAGGGCGGCGGGCCTCGAGCTCTCCGTACGAGAGGTGTTCGAGCGCAAGACGGTTGCCGGACTGGCCCGGATCGCCGTCCGCGACAGCGCCGCCCTTCCGGAGGAACTGCCCGGCGGGGGCGTGGGGCCGATGCCGTTGACGCCCATCATGTGCTGGATGTTCGAGCGCGGCGGATTCGAGTCCTTCTGCCAGTGGATGATGCTCACGCTGCCGGCCGGCGTCGACCGGACCGTCATCGAGGCGACCGTGCAGGCCGTGCTCGACCATCACGACATGCTGCGGGCCCGGCTGACGCCCGATCCCGCGCACCCGTCGGGCTGGGCGGTGGAGGTGCGGCCCACCGGGGTGTCCGCCGCCGACCTGATCCGGCACGTGCCGGTGGAGGCGCCGCCGGACAGCGGCGAGTTCGCCGCGATCGCCGATGTGGAGGCACGGGCCGCCGCCGAGCGCCTCGACCCCGCCGAAGGCGTTGTGCTGCAGGTGGTCTGGTTCGACCACGCCAGCGGTCCCGGCCGGTTGCTGGTCGTCGCCCACCACCTGGTGGTGGATGGCGTGTCCTGGCGGATCCTGGTGCCCGACTTCGCCGTCGCCGCGGGCCAGGTGACCGCCGGGCAGCCGCCGCGGCTCACGCCCGTCGGCACGTCCATGCGCCGCTGGGCGCACGCCCTCGACACCGCCGCCACGAATCTCGACGAACTCGACCGGTGGCGTTCCACGCTCGCCGCCGCCGATCCGCCGATCGGGACACGCCCGCTCGATCCGGCCGTGGACAAGCAGGCCACCGTGGCCACCGTCCGGGTCACGCTGCCCGCCACGGTGACCCGGGCCGTACTCACCGCCCTGCCTCACGCGTTCAACGGCAAAGTGGACGACGCCCTGATCGCCGCGCTCGCCCTGGCGCTGACCCGGTGGCGGCGCCGCCGCGGCGAGACCGTCTCCGAGGCGCTGCTCACCCTCGAGAGCCACGGGCGCGACGACACCGCGCTCCCCGGCGCCGACCTCACCCGCACGGTCGGATGGTTCACCACCACGTATCCGGTGCGAATCGACCTGTCCGACATCGACATCGACGACGCGTTCGACGCGGGAGCCGCCGCGGGGGCGGTCATGAAGTCGGTGAAGGAACAACTCCGGCGGGTCCCCGGCGACGGGACCGGCTACGGGCTGCTGCGCTATCTGAACGCCGAGACCGCCCGCGTCCTGGGCGCACTGCCCGACCCGCAGGTGAGTTTCAACTATCTCGGCCGGTTCGACACGATTCCCGACGAGGCGCTCGCGTTCGGGTGGATGCCCGCCGGCGCCGATGCCGCGGGCGGCGCGCAACCTCCCGACGCGACGGCGGCCAACGTCCTGGGCATCAACGCGGCCACCGTGGACACTCCGGACGGACCCGCCCTGACCGCCGCCTGGGACTACCCGGCCGGGCTGATCACCGCCGCCGACGTCACCGACCTCGCGGAACTGTGGAGCGACGCGGTGACCGCCCTCGCGACGCACGCGTCCCAGCCCGGGGCGGGCGGGCTGACGCCTTCCGACCTCGACCTCGTCGACCTCGACCAGACCGCGATCGACCGGATCGAGGCCGAACACCCTGAGCTGGAAGATATTTGGTCGCTCACGCCGCTGCAGGCGGGGCTGTTGTTCCACGCCCAGCTCGCCGACGGCGCCCGCGACGACTACATCGTGCAACTCCGGATGGAACTCGGCGGACAGGTCGACGCGGACCGGCTGCGCCGCGCCGTGCAGACCCTCATCGGACGACACCCGAACCTGCGCACCTCGTTCGCGCGCGACGGCACGGGCGAACCGGTGCAGCTGGTCCACCGCCGAGTCGACGTGCCGTTCACCAGGATCGACCTCACCGAACGCGCCGACGCCGCGGCCGCGCTCGAGCAACTCATGGAAGCCGACCGGCACTTCGACATGACCGCCGCGCCGCTGCTGCGACTCACCCTGGTCGACATCGCGCCGCAGCGGTACACGCTGGTGCTGAGCATGCATCACATCCTGATCGACGGCTGGTCCACCCCACTGCTGGTCCGGGAACTGCTGATCCTCTACGCCGCCGACAGCGACCCCGCCGCGCTGCCCCCGGCCCGCCCCTACCGCGACTACCTGGCGTGGCTGGGAACCCGGGATCAGGAAGCGGCGGAAGCGGCTTGGACCCGGGCGCTCGCGGGCGTCACCGAACCGACGCTGCTGGCCCGGACGGACGGCGGCCGGGGCGCCGATGCCGCGCGTGAGGTCCGGGTGCGGCTGAGCGAAGACCGCACCGCGGCCCTGGTCGCCGTGGCCCACCGGCAGGAGACCACCCTCAACACCATCGTTCGCGCGGCCTGGGCGATCGTGCTCGCCGGCGCGACCGCGCGCGAGGACGTCGTCTTCGGCGCCACCGTCTCCGGCCGCCCCCCGCAGCTCCCCGGCATCGAATCGATGGTCGGCCTGTTCGTCAACACCGTGCCGGTCCGGGTCCGGCTCGACTACGGCGAAACCCTCGCTCAGCTGCTGCGGCGCATCCAGACCGAACAAGCCGCGCTGCTCGACCACGACCACCTCGGCCTCGCCCGGATCCAGCAGGCGGCCGGGGCCGGCGCGATGTTCGACACCGTGACCGTCGTCGAGTCCTACCCGGTCGACACGGCAGGTCTGTCCGAGGACACCGACATCGCCGGGATGCACGTCCTCGACGTGCACGGCCGAGACGCCGCGCACTACCCGCTCGGCCTGATCGTCCATCTCGGCGCCCGGCTGCAGCTGACCTTCGAATACCTGCCCGACTCGTTCACCCGGCAGCAGATCGAGGCCCTCGCCGACCGGGTGCGGCGGGTGCTCGACGCCATCACCGACGACATCGATCTGCCCCTGCTGCGCGTCCAACTGCTGTCACCGGAGGAGCTGGCCGACTCGGCCCCCGTGCGCGGCGGGCCCAGCGCGCCGACCTCGACGCTGCCGCAGCTGCTGGCGGCCGCGGCGGACTCCCGCTCGGACGCGGTGATCCGCGACGGCGAGGTGTTGTCCTATCGCGAACTCGACGAGACCTCGAACCGGTGGGCGCGCATCCTGATCGACGCCGGAGCCGGACCGGAAACGTTGGTGGCCGTGGGCTTCCCGCGCTCCCCCGACGCCATGATCGCCATCTGGGCGGTCGCCAAGACCGGCGCGGCGTTCGTCCAGATCGACCCCGACCAGCCCCTGAACCGGATCGGCGACATCCTCGCCGACGCCGGCCCGATCGTCGGGCTGACGGCGGAGTCCTATCGGGACCAACTGCCGGACACCATCCCGTGGCTCAGCTTCGACAGTCCCGGATTCGCCACGAAGGCGGCCTTCGCGCGCGCCACCGCGATCGACGATCGCGAGCGCACGGCCACGCTCCGGCCGGAGCATCCCGCCTATCTGATCTACACCTCGGGTTCCACCGGAATCCCCAAGGGCGTCGTGGTCACCCATGCCGGGCTCTCGAATCTGGCCGCCGAGGCACGGGAGCGGTTCGGCCTGACCTCCTCGTCTCGCATGCTGGCCGCGGCCTCGCCGAGCTTCGACGTGTCGATCCTCGAATGGGTCAGCGCCGTAGCCGCCGGGGCCACCCTGGTGGTCGCTCCCGAACGCGTCGTCGCCGGTGCCGAACTGGCCGAACGGATCACCGCCGCACAGGCCACCCACGCGGCGTTCACCCCGACGGTGCTCGAATCCCTGCCCGCCGCCGAACTCGACTCCCTGCGCACCCTGATCCTCGGCGGCGAGATCTGCCCACCGGATCTGGTGAACCGATGGGTGCCGGGTCGCTCGCTGATCAGCTCGTACGGGGCCACCGAGACCACCGTCGTGAGTTTCGGCGACGTCGCCCTGACCACGATGACGGACAGTCCGCTGCTGATCGGCAGCCCGGCCCGCGGATTCTCCGCCGTGGTCCTGGACCGCGGACTGCGTCCCGTTCCCCCCGGAGTGGCGGGCGAGCTGTATCTGTCCGGACCGGGCATCGCCCGCGGCTACCACGGGCAACCCGCCCTCACGGCGGCGCGATTCGTCTCCGACCCGTGGGGGCCGCCGGGGACGCGCATGTACCGGACCGGTGATCTGGTCACCTGGAACGGCGACCGGCGACTTCGATACCTGGGTCGCAGCGATCTCCAGATCAAGCTCAACGGCCATCGCATCGAGCCGGGCGATATCGAAACCGCGTTGCGCGGTCACCCCGACGTCTCCCGTGCCGCGGTCACGGTCCACACCCGGCCGGGCGGCGGCGACGTGCTCACCGGCTATGTGGTGCCCAGCCCGCACTCCACGCCGGATGCCACGGTGCTGACCAGGCATCTCGCTACCCGGTTGCCCACCCACATGATCCCGACCATCATCATCACGCTCGACCGGTTACCGCTCACGGCCACAGGAAAACTCGACTACAACGCCCTACCGGTACCCGACCTGCGCCGGCCCCCGTTCCGGCCGCCCTCCACCCCGATCGAGGTCGCCGTCTGCGCGGCCTTCGCCGAAACCCTCGACGCCGAACGCGTCGGCGTCGACGACGGCTTCTTCGCGATCGGCGGCAACTCGCTGGCCGCGACCCGACTGGTCGCGCTGCTCACCGAGTCCACCGGCGTCACCGTGCCACTCCAGTGGCTGTTCACCGATCCGACGCCGCGAGCGCTGGCCCGCCGCATCGAGAACCGCCGCGACGGCCGCGAGGGACCGGAGTCCGGTGCGGGGGATCTCGCCGAGGCGCTCGCGGTCCTGCTGCCCCTGCGGGCGGACGGCATCGAACCGCCACTGTTCTGCGTCCACCCGGCGATCGGATTGGCGTGGGGTTTCAGCGGATTGGTGCAGTACCTCGATCCCGGCCGTCCTGTCCTGGGGCTGCAATCCCCGGCGCTGTCCGACCCCGCCGCGCGCTTCGACACCCTCGACCAGCTGGCGGCCCGCTACGTGCGGGAGATCCGGGCCGTCCAACCGCACGGTCCCTATCATCTGCTCGGCTATTCGCTCGGCGGCACCATCGCGCACGCGATGGCCGTCCAGCTCCGCCGCGCCGGCGAGTCCGTGGCCACCCTGGCCATGATGGACACCCGCGTCGTCTCGGCCGACAGCGTGCGGGCTCCGACACCGTCGGTGGCGACGATGCTCACCGAGTTCGGCGGCATCGCGGTTCCGGACGGCTCCACCGAGCTGACCGTCGACGCCGCGACCGAGCTGCTGCACCAACAGGGCGGACTTTTCACCGCGGTGACCGCCGAGCACGTCGTGCGCCTGCAACGCGACTACACCCGGCTGATCGACCTCACCTGGGAGCATCGGCCGGGATCGTTCGACGGCGAGCTGATCTACTTCGGCGCCGACGACGACCCCGGCGACGGGTCCTCGCCCGCCCACGCCTGGGCCGACCACGTCACCGGGCGCATCACCGAGCACCGGATTCCCGTCCGGCATGAACGGATGACCGAACGAGAGGCGCTGCGCGCCATCGGCTTCGTGCTCACCGAGCACTTCCGGTCCACCCGCACTGTCCCCACAGAGTCACAAACACCAGCAAGGACAAGCCGATCATGAACACCGACCGATTCGTCGGAACACGTTCCGGCGTCGAACCAGTCAACCTGTTCGACCCCGATATCGCCGCGGGGAACGGTGTGTATCCCCGTGCGGGCGAACTGCGCCGGTGGATGGTCGACTACCTGTGTCACTCCCACCCCGACCTCGGCCGTCCCGGCGCGGTCTGTCCCTACACAAGCCACGCCATCACCATCAATTCCCTGTGGGCCGCGTTCATCACCGGCCGTGAGATCGACCGCTCGCGGATCAGCGAGATCGTCGCCGACCTGTACGACCTCTTCCCCACCCTGCCGCCCCATAAGGAACCCGATTCCAGACTCAAGGCCGTCCTCGCGGTGTTCCCCGACCTCACCGAGTACACCGACATCGAATCCGTTCAGCACGACCAGAAGACGAAATTCGTCCAGCAGGGTCTGATGCTCGGGCAGTTCTATCCGGGCTGCACCGTTCCGGGGCTGCACAATCCGTCGTTCCCCGCCCTCGACGCTCCGCTGCCCATGCTCGCCATCCGCTACATGGCGCCCACCGATTTCCCGTTCCTCAACTCGCGCCACGACTGGATGGACTTCTACCTGCAGATCTTCGCCCCCGCCATCCCCAAGTTCATCGCCAGCGCCATGTCCGACAAGCTCGTCCAGACACCCGACGATCGGCAGAGCGCCAACTGATCGCTCCGAACGTCGTCAGCCGGCGGCCATTTCGCGTTGCACGGTGGTGGTGATCTCGGCGGCGGTGAGGATCATGGCCACCAGGAAGTCGACGAGCTGGGCGCGGTCGATATCCAGTTCGCCGCGCAGCCATTCGGTGAGGATCTCCAGGCCGCCGTGGGCGACCGTGCGGGCGGACAGCTCGGCGTGCATGCCCGCGACCGCCTCCTCGCCGAGCAGCTCCCGGCCTTGATCGAGCATGACGTTCGCGACGACATTGACGAGTTCGGTTCTGCGGTGCCGCAATTCGTCGGTGAGCTGCATGTCGATGGTGAGCCGCCGCCGGGCCGGATGGTCGGCGATGGCGGTGATCCCGGCCTCCACCACCGCGCGCAGGCGGACGCGGGTGTCGGCGGGGGCGGTGGCGATGGCGGTCATGACAGCGCCGACGACCTCGGCCAGCTGCTCGTCGGCCAGCTCGAACAGCAGCCGGTCGGTGTGGCCGTAGGTCTCGTAGAAGTAGCGGTCGTTGAGACCGGCGCGGGCGCACAGGGCGCGCACCTTCAGACCGGCGATGCCCTCCTCGGCGATGGCTTCGAGGGCGGCCTCTCTCAGGCGTTCGCGGCGCTGGTTCCGGCGTTCGTCCGCGCTGAGCCCGGCGTAGCGCCCACGAGGTGTTTCCACGGTTTCGCCCTGTCTCTTGCCATGCCCCCACAGTTTGGTGAAGACTATCACCAAAGTTCTGGTGACATCCTTCACCAGAAACTCAGTGCACCCAGGAGGCACGCGATGACGCGTTCCGAGTTGCCCGATCCGGTGATCTTCCGGGAGTTTCCCTTCAACTTCGGGGTCAAGGTTCTCGGCCCCGGCGATATCCGGCCCACCCCCGAACAGCAGGCGGCGTACCGGAAATTCACCGCCATGGGCGATCCACTGGCCGACGACGTGGTCGCCATGTTCGAGCGACTGCCCACCGGACAGGGCCGGGCCATGTTCGAGACGGCCCTGGAACGCGGCATCGACCAGGTTCCCGACGCGCCCGCCGAACTGAAAGCCCTGTTCGCGCAACTCGATTCGCCGCCGTTCTGGCTCGACCGGGACAAGCTGGACCTCGCCGCCCGGGTCAGCGGGCGAGTCGGTCCGTGGGCGACCAATCTGGCGCTCTCCATGTTCGCGCTCAATGGCGGCTACCTGGCCTCCCGGGCCGGAAAGGTGCTGATCGGCACCGGCGGCCTGTCCGCGCGGAACATGGCCCCGCGCCGGGTGGCCGAGACCGTGGGCTGGTGGATGGACGCCACCGCGCGCGGCGGGCTCGAACGGTTCGCGCCCGGGTTCAAGAACACGGTGCGGGTGCGGATCATGCACGCGCAGGTCCGCGCCGGAATGAAGCGGCGGCCCGACTGGGACTACGAGCAGTGGGACGAGCCGGTGAACCAGTCACTGACCGCGGGCACCCTCATGCTGTTCTCGCTGGCCACCATCGCGGGCTGCAATACCGTCGGACTCACGTTCTCCCGCAAGGAGAAAGCGGCCGTCTACCACCTGTGGCGCTACGTCGGGCATCTGATCGGACTCGACCCGGAGGTCGTGCCGGCCGACGAGACCGACACCTGGCGGCTGCTGTGGCTGCAAGCCGACTACGAATTCCTGCCCGACGAGAATTCGCGCGCACTGTCCAAGGCGCTCATCTCGGCGCTCGGCAGCATCTACGGGTTCAACGGCCGCGACCTGCGTTCCCGCCTGATCAGCCGGGCCTACACCCTCTACGCCGCGTCCTACGGCCGGATCATGGTGGGCCGCACCAATGCCGACTTCCTGGAGATGCCGCGCAGCCGGTTCTTCATGGCGGCCATCTTCGCCACCGCGGGGATCAATGGGGCGCTGGAGGTTCCGCGCCGGATCATCCCGGGCGCGACCCGGTTCAGCGAGACCCTGGGACGCCGGATCACCGAGCGCATGCACGCCCGGATCGTGCTCGCGAACCGGCCCGACCACAGCTACGCCCGCCACGACCGGCTGGCCGAAACCCGCGCGGCGTGAGTTATTACCGACGAGTAAGGTTCGTCGGGTAACCCCTTGACCCCGACAACCTGGGCCAGTCCGACCCGTCGGCCATGGACTTCGGCACCGGCGAATCGGATTCGACCACGCCCGGCGCCAAGCCGTGGAAGGACATCTGGGGCTCGGGCCAGGGCATCGGCTCGGTCGACGCGGTCCTCCCGGCCGCCGATCTGGTCGAGCGGCTGAGCCGCGAGTACGACGAGGCCAAGGCGCGTCTGCTGGCGCTCTGATCGAATA
>NZ_JBHWHH010000113.1:0-24235 GCF_042732555.1 Nocardia sp. NPDC059764 | reverse complement strand
TGCGAATCACCTGCACCGACACGTCATTCGACGCCGGGTGGCCGTTCCGGAACGGCCACCCGGCTTTCGTTATCGGCAAGTTATTTGCCTGTGATATGGTGAAGGCGGAGACGAATTCTTCTGTCTACCATCGTTTCTCATGAACGATAAAGGCCCGAGCAGAACCGCGATGATAGCCGCCGCCGGTCGCGCCGCACATTTGATCGTGGACAGCGCACCGCATCTCTTCCATGACACCGTGGCCGAGAAACTGCTGGGCGAGCACGCCCCCGAACTGCTCTCCTATCACCGGAATTCCGGCGATCACCCGGTGCTCAGCGGCACCCGGTCCCAGGTCAGCGCGCGCAGTCACTACACCGAGGCGCGGGTCGCGGCGGGCGGGTTCGCGCAGTACGTGATCCTGGGCGCGGGCCTGGACACCTTCGCCTACCGGTCACCGCTGGCCGGGGCGGTCGCCGTCTACGAGGTGGATCATCCCGCGACCCAGACGTGGAAGCGAGAGCTGCTCGCCGAGGCCGGAATCGGCACGGAGACCGTCGAATTCGTGGGCGTCGACTTCGAGAGCGACAATCTGTACACGGAACTGATCGCCCGCGGCTTCGACCCGTCGCGCCCCGCCCTGGTGAGCTGGCTGGGCGTCACCATGTACCTCACCGAGCCCGCCATCGCGGCTACGCTGGACACCCTCGCGCGCCTCGCGCCCGGCACCGAGCTGGTCCTGGAGTACGCGCTGCCGCCGGAGCTGCGCGACGAATCCGGGCAGGTCTACGGCAAATTCGCACAGGCGGCCACCGCGCAGCAGGGCGAGCCCATGCGCAGTATGTTCTCCCCGGAATCGGTGACGGCTCTGCTCGGACGGCACGGCTTCACGGTGGCGGACCATGTCTCGCAGCGCGACGCCGTGGACGCGGCCCTGTGGCAGCGCACCGACGGTCTGCGCCCGATCGACTTCTGCCGGCTGGTGCGCGCTCAGAGGTGAGGCCGGACCAGGATCTGGATGTGGTCGTCGGGATCGCGCAGTGATTCGATCGCGTCGGCGACCCCGTCCAGCCCCACCTGATCGGTGATGAGCGAGGCCGCGTCCACGGTGCCGTCGGCGATGCGGCGCAAGGTCTTCGCGTACTCCTCCTGCGGGTAGACCATGCACATCTGCAGCGAGATGTCCTTGTAGAGGCCGACGACGGGCCGGATGACGTCGTCGGTCATGACCGCGCCGATCTGCAGGATGGCGGTCTCGCGCGGCACCTTGTACATGAGGTCGTTGAGCAGGCCGGGCACCGCGGCGCAGACCCAGACGTGCAGCTTCTGGCCGGGCGCGGCCAGCTCCTGCCAGACTTCCACCGGATCCTCGACGGCCGGGTCCACCACCCGGTGCGCGCCCATCCGCCGCGCGGCCTCGCGGCGCAGTTTCGAGGGATCCGAGGCGACGATCGGGGCGACGCCGCGTTCGGCCAGCGCGGCCACCGCGCCCAGACCGACGGGGCCGCAACCGATCACGATGCCGGTGCCGTCCGGCCCGATGCCGGTGCGGGCCACGTTGCCGAAGCCGACGGCCAGGGGTTCGGTGAGGGCGGCGACGTGCGGGGGCACGTGGTCCGGAATCGGTTCGAGCGCCATGGCCTGCAACACCATGCGCTCGCCGAAGCCGCCGGGGAACTCGTTGGAGTAGCCGATGCCGTGGATGCCGCCCGCGCGGTCCAGCGCCCAGGGCAGCGCGACCACGGCCTGCCCCTCGACGAACGGCGTGTCCGGTCCGGCGCCGATGACCCGGGCCGACAGCTCGTGGCCCAGCACCAGATCGCGGCACGGATCGAACAGGAAGGTCGGCACCCCGCTGTCCCGGGAGGCCTGGAGGAACTCGTCGGTGTAGTCGAGGGCCTGCTTGTCGGACCCGCAGATCCCGCAGGCGATGGTCTCGACCAGCACCTGCCCCGGTCCGGGCACCGGTTCCGGAATCTCGTCCACGACGAGCTTCCGGTTCCGCATGACTACCGCGCGCATGTTTCTTCCTGCCTCGGGTCAGGGTGCCGACCGCGAATTCACTGTCCTAGCCGCGGGCCCATTCGTGGCCCCAGTAGCTGTCGGCGGTCATCTCCTCGGCCACGTAGTCGTCGCCGACGAGCATGCCCTCGCAACCGAATTCGAGATCCCAGTTGCCGGGGGTGCGCACGTAGAAGGAGATCATCTTGTCGTTGGTGTGGCGGCCCAGCGTCGAGGACAGGTGGTAGCCCGCCTTGTTGACGCGGTCCAGCGCGCGGCCGACATCGTCGAGCGAGTCGACCTCGACCATGACGTGCACGATGCCGGGGCCGTCCGGGCGCGAGCCGGGGATCAGCGCCAGGCTGTGGTGGCGCGGGTTGACGCCCATGAAGCGGATCCAGATCGGGTGCTCGGGCGGGCCGACGCGGAACGAGCCGCGCGAGGCGAATCCCAGGACCTCGGTGTAGAACTCGCGGGCTTCCTCGATGTCGCGCACCGGCAGCACCACGTGGCCCAGGCCCAGATCGCCGGTGACGAAGCGGTTGCCGAACTTGGAGACCACCGGGCTGTGGTCCAGCAGCGGGCCGTGGAAGACCTCGATGGTGAAGCCGGACGGGTCGACGAAGGAGATGGCCTCCTCGACGTGCCGGTTCGCGGCCTCGGCGACCGAGAGGGTGGTGACCTCGATCTCGGCCTGCTCCAGGATCTCCCGGACCAGGTTCAGCGAGCGGCGGTCGGCGACCTGCCAGCCGACGGCGATGACCGCGTCGCGGTCGCCGGGCACCAGTTCCAGGCGGTAGGTGTGCTCGTCGACGCGCAGGTAGATGGAGTCCGGGTTGGGACCGGTGCCCTCGGCGAAACCGATGGTGTCGAAGGCGAACGCGCGCCAGGCGTCCACATCGGCGATGTGGGCGCGCACGTAGCCGAGCGAGGCGAAGGTAGCCATGGTGATACTCCTCGGGAGATTCGGGATATCAGGAATAGGTGACGGTGACGTCGTCGGTGACCGGAACGGCCTGGCAGGCGAGCACATAGCCGTCGGCGATGTCCTCTTCTTCCAGAATCTCGTTGCGGCGCATGGTGACCTCGCCGGTCAGGACGCGGCACACGCAGGCGCTGCACGCGCCTTCCTTGCACGAGTACGGGGCGTCCAGTCCCTTGGCGAGCATGGTGTCGAGCAGGGTCTGCTGACGCGGCCAGGGCATTTCGTGGTTCTCGCCGTCGAGTTCGACCTGCACGGTCGCGGCGTCGCCGTCGTCGATCACGACCTCGCTCGCGGCGGGGTCGACCTCGAACGGGTTGCCGGACAGCGACACGAACTTCTCGGCGTGCACGCGCTTGCGGTCCGCGCCCAGCTCGGTCATGGCGGCGGCGACCGCGTCCATGAACGGGCCGGGACCACAGACGAACACCTCCCGGCCCGCCCACGGCCGCGCCAGCGCGGCCAGGGTGGCCACGCTCGGCAGGCCCTGCACGGACTGCAGCCAGTGCAGCACCAGCAGCCGATCCGGGTGCGCGGCAGCCAGTTCCGCGAGCTCCTCGGCGAAGATGACCGAGTTCTCGTGCTGGTTGGCGTAGATCAGCGTGCAGTGGCCGGTGCCCTGCGCCAGCACGGATTTCAGGATGGACAGCACCGGGGTGATGCCGCTGCCGCCGGCGAACAGCAGCAGGTCGGTGTCCAGCGAGTCGGGGGTGAAGATGCCGGCGGGCGGCAGCACGTCCAGGGCCAGGCCCTCGGTGGCGTTGTCGCACAGCCAGTTCGAGCCGTAGCCGTCGACGGTCCGCTTGACGGTGACCTTCAGCGGGCCGCCCTCGTGCGGGGCGCTCGACAGCGAGTAGCAGCGGCTGACCGAGCCGGTCAGGTCGCTGGGGATGCGCAGGGTGAGGAACTGGCCCGGACGGTAGGAGAACCGTTCGGCGTGCTCGGCATCAGGAACGAGCTCGAGCGACACCGTGTCGGCGGTCTCGCGCACCACGCGCACGATCGTCGCCGATGTGATCCCGCTCACGTGAGCGGTCGCCACGGCCTCGTCTACCTCGAAGTCTGTGACCGTCATCCGTTCCACCAGTTCCATTCCTGTGCTGTTCGTTTCGAACCCGCCCAGGCGGGTATCAGTAAACCGGGGCCGACCGCCGACGATGTCGGAAGGCCCACCCGGAGGAGGCCGGCCCGCGGCGGGCCGGCACTCACTCAGGCCTGAGTTCGCCCGCGGGTCTGTACGTCCGTGTCCCGCGTGCTGACCGTCAGCGCACCCGAGGCGACCGCCCCGTCGATGCTGGCCCGCAGCTCACGGCAGGTGTGCGAACGCAACCCGGTCTTCTCGAGTTCCGTGCACGCGGCCTGCGCGTCCTTGTTCCACTGCACACTGGTGTGCTGATCGCTGAACTTCTCCACCAGCACGCAGGTCCCGCAGGACCGGCACGAAACCTCGTCCATGGCAATGCCTCTCAGGCGCCGGTGTGGGATACGTGGCCCGCCACGGCAGCGTCGCGCTTGGCCAGGTTGTCGGCGACCTCGGCCTCCCACGCGGTGACCGCGCGGGTGGTGTCCACCTCGAACTCGAAGCGGTCGGTCATCTCGTCCGCGACCTCGGCCGCGTCCACGTAGAACTGCTCGTACCAGCGACGCAGCTGATAGACCGGCCCGTCCTCCTCGCACAGCAGCGGGTTGTTGATGCGCGACTTGCGCTTCCAGATGGCCGCGTCCTGCTCGAAGCCCTTACCCAGGCCGCCGACGAACTTGGCGGCGATCTCCGCGGCCTGCTCGGCCGGGACGCCCTCGGGCTTCTTGGCGATCGCGCCGTACTGCAGCACGAACTGGTTCTCGTTGATCGGGTAGTGGCAGTTGATCAGGTAGCCCTCGACCACGAGACCATTGGGGCTCTCGCTCTTCAGGTAGTCGATCATGTAGGACGGCCCGTAGTACGAGGCCTCCGACTGCAGCACGTTCTTGCCGCCCAGCGCCTTGGCGGTCTCGCCCATCATGTCCTCGCGCGAGACGGAGGTCATGTACTGGCTGGCGGTGTGGCCCTCGAAGACGTTCTTGAAGAAGGTCGGGAAGCCGTAGTGCACGTAGAAGAAGTGCGCCATGTCGACCACGTTGTCCACCACCTCGCGGCAGTTGGCGTCGACGATCATGGAGTTCCAAGTCCAGTCGGTCCACTGGTCGTCGAAGGCGGCGTCGATGCGCGGGATGGCCAGCTCGGCGGGCGGCTGCTTGTTCTCCGGGTCGTGCCAGACGAACAGCTGCTTGTTCTCGACCATGGTCGGCCACGCCTTGGTGCGGGCCAGCGGGGGCACGCGGCGCGCGTAGGGGATGCCGGTGCACTTGCCCTTGCCGTTCCAGCGCCAGTCGTGGAACGGGCACGCGATGGAGTCGCCCTTGACGGTGCCGTCGGCCAGGTTGCCGCCCATGTGGGGGCAGTAGGCGTTGAGCACGTTCAGCTCGCCGTTCTCGGTCGCGAACACCACGATCTCGGTGCCGAAAGCCTTGACGGTGTGCGGCTTTCCGTCGCGGAAGGAGTCGGCCAAGCCCAGGCAGTGCCAGCCGCGCGCGAATCGAGTCGGGGGCTTCCCGGCATCGATGACTCGCACCTCACTGTCCGTGGTGGTCATGTGAATTCCTCTCCCTTGCCTTGCTTCGATGGTTGCGGCCGGTGTGACGGCGACGACAGCGCAGTCTCACTGGCCGGGCGGTGACTACTGATAGTCGAGACGGCTCCGTTTACGGATGCTCGAGACGACCGAACGCGGCGCGGTAGAACAGCAGCGGCTTGGCTTCGGAATGTTCATTCAAGCAGGTCACGCGTCCGATGACGATGGTGTGGTCGCCGCCGTCGGCCTCGTCGTAGAGCTCGCAGTCGATCGACGCCATGGCGCCCGCGAGCAACGGCGAACCGTTCTCCGAGGGGGCCCACTCGACGCCCGCGAACTTGTCCGGGCCGGGGCGGCCCAGCTGCCGGCAGAGCTCGGCCTGATCGTCGGCCAGAATGTTGACGCAGAACCGCCCGATCTCGCGGATGCGCGGCCACGTGCTCGAGCTGCGCGCCGGGAAGAAGCTCACCAGCGGCGGGTCGATGGACAGCGATGCGAACGACTGGCAGGCGAAGCCGAGCGGCTCGTCCTCGTCGAGGGCGGTGATCACGGTGACCCCCGAGCAGAAACGCCCGAGGACGGTCTTGAAGGCCGTCGCGTCGATGGCCGGGGTCTGATCGAGCACCGGCTCCTCCTTATTTCGATCCGAAATATAGCTAGCAGTCATGACAGCAGGTCGTGAGCAGGAGGCGTCAACACGGTGGTTCGGTGATCGGGACACGGATCCGTAGGTTTTACGTAGTTCTCCCGATTCCGCAGGTTGTGGCGTGCGGCACTGTGATGGGTAGCACAAGGTCCGAGCTAGGTACATGCCTGATCGGAATAGCCCCATCCGATACACCCAGCCCGGATATGAACCAACGGAGGTACATATGACCATCGCCATGCTGCCGCCCGCGGATACTCGACACCCCCACAACCCCATGCGCGCCAAGGAATCTCGCGCGAGTGCCGAGGTCCCCGTCTCGATGATCGAGCGCATGACGCTGATCCTGGACGCCTTCGACGCCTCCACGCCGACCCTCACGCTGCTCGGTCTGGTCGAGCGCACCGGGCTGCCGCGGTCCACCGTGCACCGCATCCTCGACCAGATGATCAAGCTGCGCTGGCTGGCCCACACCTCGGGCGGCTACCGGCTGGGCATGCGCGCCCTCGAACTGGGCGGCCTGACCGCCGACCACAACGAGATCCGCGACGCCGTCTCCCCGCTGCTGCACGAGCTGAGCCAGCGCACCGGCATGGTCGGCCACCTGGCCGTGCTCGACGGCCGCGACGTGGTCTATCTGGACAAGGCCGGCGGCCGCTTCGCCGCGAGCCTGCCCACCCGCCTGGGCGGCCGGATGCCCGCGCACGCAACCGCTCTCGGCAAGGCCATGCTGGCCTGTCTCGAGCCCAACATCGCCGAGGCCGCACTGCGCACCCGCCTGCCGCGCCTGACCCCGCGCACCATCTGCGAGCCCGAGGCGCTGACCCGCGAGCTGCAGCAGATCCGCCTGCGCCAGGGCGTGGCCATCGACCGCGAGGAGGCCATTGCCGGCATCGCTTGCGTCGCCGCGCCGCTGCGGGGCCGGGGCACCGCGCCCGCCGCGCTGTCGCTGTCGGGTCGCGCCGAGGGCATGAGCTACGACCGGCTGGCCCGAGTCGTGCTCGAGGTCGCCCACGAGGCCGGCCGCACCCTGTTCCCGCGCCGCGCGCACTGGCGTTGATCGGAGCGGGCATATGCCGGGGCGATACAGTTCGATGATGATCGATGGCGTGCCGTCCGCGGAGGCGCGGGCGATTCCGGACCTGCCCACGACCGCGTGGGCGGTGCTCGGAATGCTCTCGCATGCCGAGGAACTCTCCGGATACGACCTCAAGAAGTGGGCCGACTGGAGTCTGCAGTTCTTCTACTGGAGCCCCTCGTTCTCCCAGATCTACGCCGAGCTCAAGCGTTTGGAGAAGCACGGGTACGCGGTGTCGCGGACCGTGGTCTCCGAGGACGGCATGCGCGGCAAGCGCATGTACGCCATCACGGAGGCCGGGCGTGAGGCCGCCTCGGAGTGGGTCAACCACTCCCCCGTCGAGGCCCCGGTGCTCAAACACAGTGTGATGCTGCGGGCTTGGCTCGGTCATCTGGCCGAGCCGGACCGGATGCGCGAGATCCTGCAGCAGCACATCGAATACACCGAGACCATGCGCCGCCGGGCGCAGGCCGACGCCGAGGGCGCGGACGTGAATCCGGATTGGGCCTACCCCAGCGCGGTCTTGCGCTGGTGCGTCAAGCATTACGAGGCGGAGAAGGAATTCGCAGAAGACCTGCTGTCAGATTTGGACAAATTGGCGAGACAGCGTAGCCGCCGGAAGGCCGCCAAGAAATAGATTTCGGTTGATTCCCACTGACCGGGCTTTGTGATGGGCGACACCCTCCAGTCGTGACACGGTTCACAGGATCGTAGTTACTACCCACCCTGGAGGACGCACTATGTCCACCTCCGTCGACACCGCGGTGCCGCCCGGAACTGCGCCTGACGACTCGGGTCGTCTCGATGGCGCATCGAATCTGAGGATCTGGTCGGTCCTCGCGATCATCGTGCTGTTCACCGAGGTCGCCCCGATGCAGTACGTCATGGTCGCCTCCGCCTTGCGGCAGATCGCGCCCACCTTCCCCGACCAGGGCGCGAACATCAACTGGTCGATCATCGTCTTCGGTATCTGCGGCGCCGCCGTGTCCCCGCTGATCGGCAAGCTCAGCGACATCTGGGGCAAGAAGAAGATGTTCCTGCTCTGCGGCGTGCTGTTCCTGATCGGCACCGTGATGTGCGCCGTCACCAGCAGCTGGGCGGTCTTCCTGACCGGCCGCGCGCTGGAGGCCACCGCCATCGCGACGACCGTGGTGTCCTACGGCCTGATCCGCGACCTGATGCCGCGCCGCATGGTGCCCATCGGCCTCGGCATCGCCTCCACCGGTCTGGGTGTGTCCGCGCTCGCCGGGCCGCTGATCGGCGGCTACATCACCGATCACACCAGCTGGCGCGGACTGTTCTGGTTCCTGGCCATCTTCACCCTGGTCATGATCCCGCTGCTGATCCTGGTCGTCCCGGAGTCGAAGCTGCGGACCCCGCAGCGCCTGGACGTCATCGGCGCGGTGCTGCTCGGCGCGGGCGCCACCCTCACCCTGATCTACCTGGACAAGGGCCAGGACTGGGGCTGGACCAAGCCCTCCACCCTGGTGTGGCTGATCGGCGGCCTGGTGCTGCTCGCCCTGTTCCCCATCGTGGAGATGCGGGCCAAGAACCCGATCATGGACATGAAGCTGCTGTTCAACCCGCGCGTCAGCGTGGTGCTGTTCATCGGTCTGCTGGCCTCGTTCATGATCGGATACCAGTCCTACGCAACGGGTTACATGACCCAGTCGCCGCCGTCGTCGGAGGTCGTCGAGCAGGTCAAGGCGGGTACCTGGGAGCAGGTGAAGTCCGGTGCGCTGGCCCAGGCGCAGGCGCAGGCGCTCACCCAGGCGCGGGCCCAGGGCCTGGCCCAGGCCGAGGCGCAGGCCAAGGCCGCCATGCCCCCGGGCATGGAGCTGCCGCCGGAGCTGGTCAAGCAGCTCACCGACAAGGTCAATGCCGCGGTGACTCCGGAGGTCGTGAACGCCCAGGTGCCGCCGGAGGCGGTGTACCAGCACCTGCCGCCGGACATGGTCAAGGTCGATCTGGAGCCTGGTTACACCTACGGTGACAACTTCACGCTGCTGAAGTTCGCCACCCACCTGACGCTCGCACAGTCCTTGCTCGCGATGCTGTTCGGCTTCCTCGGCGGTCTGTGGATCCGCCGCTCGGGTGCGCGCCTGCCGCTGGTGTCCGCGTTGGTCATCTTCGTCGGCGCGGGTCTGGCCTACGCGGCGCTGTCACACGGCTGGCAGACCCAGGCCCTGATCGGTGCGGTGTTCGGCATCGCCTTCGGCCTGTACTACGCGTCCACGCCGAACCTGATCGTGGAAGGCGTTCCGGCACAACAGCAGGGCATCAGCGCGGGCATGCTGGGCGTCATGCAGGCCATGGGCGCGGCGGTCGGCCTGGCCGTGGCCACGGCGTTCCTGAGCGCCAACCCGGTGAAGGCGGTGGTGTCGGTGACCGGCGCGCCGCCGGTGACCAAGGAGATTCCGATGCTGTACGCCGACAAGGGGTACGAGATCAGCTTCTACTTCGTGGCCATCTCGGCCGCGGTGGCGCTGGTCGGCGCGCTCATCATGAAGCACGGCCGCACTCCGGCGACGGGCGGTACCGCGCACTGATCGCACGGTGCTGAGTTGAAGGGATGACGGCCCGGAGGTGAACGCCTCCGGGCCGTTCCCGTGCCGCTCAGTGAGACCTGACCTCGATGTTCTCCGCCAGTCATATTTCTATTGGTAATAGGCCGCAAGCCCACAGTTCTGCAAGCCATCGTTCGTGCGGCCGGAGAGGTTGGTCGACGATGACCGGTGCACTGGACTCCATCGAGAGCGCGGTGGCGGCGGTGGCCCGCGGCGGCCTGGTGCTGGTCGTGGACGACGAGAACCGCGAGAACGAGGGCGATCTGATCCTGGCCGCCGAGCACGCGACCGCGGCGAACATCGCGTTCCTGGTGCGGCACACCAGCGGCGTCATCTGCGTGCCCATGACCGGCGAGGACTGCGACCGGCTCGGGCTGCCGCCCATGACCGCGGTCAACGAGGACCCCAAGGGCACCGCCTACACCGTCTCCGTGGACGCCGTCACCGGTGTCAGCACCGGCATCTCCGCGGCCGACCGCGCGCACACCATGCGCCTGCTGGCCGACCCGCGCACCACCGCCGAACAGCTCTCCCGCCCGGGCCACGTGTTCCCGTTGCGCGCCAACGACCGTGGCGTACTGGGCCGTCCCGGCCACACCGAGGCCGCCGTGGATCTCATGCGCCTGGCCGGGCTGCGGCCCGCCGGCGTCATCGCCGAGGTGGTCGATGACGACGGCAGCATGGCCCGGCTCCCCAATCTGCTGATCCTGGCGAAGGAGTGGGGCATCCCGCTGGTCTCCATCGCCGACCTGATCGAGTACCGGAAACGGTTGGAGCACGGCATCTCCCGCGAGGTCGAGACCCGGCTGCCCACCCGCTTCGGCGATTTCCGGGTCTACGGCTACGCCGACGCCCACACCGGCGACGAGCACCTGGCCCTGGTCCTGGGTGACCCGTCGGGCGAGAACGCCCTGGCACGAGTGCATTCCGAATGCCTCACGGGTGACGCCTTCGGGTCGCTGCGCTGCGACTGCGGCGAACAGCTCGACGCCGCGCTGGAGGCGGTGGCGGCCGCGGGCCGCGGGGTCGTGGTCTATCTGCGCGGTCAGGAGGGCCGGGGCATCGGGCTGCTCAACAAGCTGCGCGCCTACGAACTGCAGGACGGCGGGGCCGACACCGTGGACGCCAATGTCCGGCTCGGCCTGCCCATCGACGCCCGCGACTACCGGGCGGCCGCCCACATCCTGCGCGATCTGGGCGTGAATTCGGTTCGGCTGCTGAGCAACAACCCGGCCAAGCAGTCCGGGTTGCAGGCCCACGGGATCGCGGTGCACGCCCGGATCCCGCTGCAGACCCAGCCGACCGAGCACAATGTGCACTACCTGACCACCAAGCGGGATCGGATGAGCCACCTGCTGACCGACATTCCCGCGGTCGGCTAGTCGTCAATCCTCGTCCGGCCGGTGCTCGTCCCACCGCAACCCGAGCCGGAACGCCTGCAACGCCGGTTTGGCCGGCGACACCCAGGCCTGAAAACGCAAGTCCGACGGATACTTCGCACCCGAATGGCGGATCGCGGCCTTGGTCTCGGCCGCCATCCGCCGGGCCGCGCCGACGCCGTGGTTGTACATCTGCCCGCGCGCGTGGTCGTCCTCGCGGACCTCGAGCCGGGACTGGGCGTTGGCGGCGAAGAAGCCCTGCGCGACCCAGTGCGGGCGGTCGGCCAGGGTGATCACCCAGATCACGTGCGGAACAAGGGGATGCAGCACCGGCAGGTCCACGGTCAGGGACAGGAACAAGTGGTCGATGTGGTCCTCGAGCTCCTCGAGGGTGGCCGCGTCGGGCTCCTTGTGGCCCCAGGCCCCGGCATCCGTGGCACGTGACTCGTCCGGCCAGGCCAGCCAGCATTCCCGAGGCCAGTGGTCCTCGTCGTACTCCCACGCGAATTCGCGTTCGGCCTCGGCCGGACCCCGCTGCTCGATCCCCAGGCTCACCTCCAGGGGCCGGATCGAGCGGCCCAGGGTCAGGGTCTCGCGGCCGCGCCACCAGATGGCCATCGCGCCCGGACCGCCGACCAGGTCGGGTTCGCCCAGGACGCCGATGCATTCGGCCAGGGCGGTGGTGAAGACATGATCGACGAGGGCCGATTCGCAGGGGTAGGACAGTCGCAGCTGTTCGACCTCGCCGTGGCCGAAGCCCGGCCCGGTGGCCGAGCGGAGGGTGTCGACCGCGACGAACTCCGCGCCACCCGCGGTCGCCGACGTCAGCCCGCCGGAGTCGTCCCGAATGGACTGCCACGCCAATTTCTCGATGACGCCGCCGATCTCGCGCCGTGACCAATCGCCGAAGTCGAAGGCCAGCAGGACCGACAGCGCCTCACCGAAGGATCCGAGATCCACCGTTCGACCGTAGTTGCGCCCCCACCACTCGTCCGCCTCCGCATCGCGTTGCCGCCGTTGCTCTTCCGACGGATGCCGGAAGTCTTCCCCAAGGTCTTCACTCACGGGCGCAGCGTATTCGACCCGGTCGGCGACGCCTATCGGCACCGGGCGCGCCGCTCGCCCCGCACGCGAACGCGGCGACTACAACCACCGGACCGGCGTCACCTCGCGAATGTGCACGAGGACGTCGAAGGCCTCCGGCAGATCGCGAATCGCCAAGTGCTCGTCGGCATCCCGGACCGGGTCGTACACGCCGCTGATCACCCGCAGCTTGGCCGGGCCCGGCAGCGGATCGGCGCGCAGGTCCCGCCACAGCCGCTCGGGGCCCGCCGCACCGAGCTTCGTGTCCAGGAAATCTCCTGCCGGAGCGGGGATCCGAGCCACGCCGACATCGCCGTGAAGGAATCCGATCGCCACCGCGGCGTAGTCGCGGCCGAAATGCTCGCGTAGCACGCTGCCGACACTGGCGGTCGCCTCCTGCCCCGCCGCCAACCCGATCGCGGCGGCCCCGGCGGAGACGTGCGCGATGCCGTCCCAGTACACGGTGCGCGATCCGGTGCGCTGATGGTGGCCGATGATCGTGGCCGCCCACCGCTCGCCGTCGCCGGCGAAACTCCCCCGGCCCGCGACGCTGTACCGATGGAACTCCTCGATCAAAGCCATTCGGGCGCGGACGGTCTCGTCGAGTTCGGGGATCGACGCCACCAGCGCCGACGCGTCGCGCGCATGGTCGAGGAACAGGCGGCCCGGGTGGACGCCGCGGGCGCGCTGGACGTGTTCGTCGAGGGTGTGCGCGGTGCGGATGGGATCCAGGTGCGTGGCCAGTTCGGCGGCGCGGTCCGGCGCGTGGGCCCGGACCGCGTCCAAGACGGTGTCGTAGTCCGCGGGCTTGGCCTGCACCGGCTTGACGCCGATGATGGCGACCTGATCGTCGGGGTGGGCCTGATTGAATTCCCGGATCCAGGTCAGGGCCTCCGCCATTTCCGCTGTGCGCCAAGGCCGCCAGGACAGGTCGAGGGCGGAGACGGCGGTACCCGCGCCGGTGCGGACGTACGCGTCCAGGGTCGCGCCGACGTCGGCGCTGTCCTGCACGGCGAGGGTGCGGAAGCCGTGGCGCTCGACCAGGTTTCGGAAGATCGCCGCGCGCACGGCGAAGGTCTGGTGGGCGAACCGGGTGGACTCGCCGATGCCGACGACGACCGCGTGCGACAGCGAGCGCGCGAGGGTCTCGGCGGTCGTGTCATCGAAGGGCGTGACGGCGAGGGTGGTTTCGGTCGACATGACCCCACCCTCCAACCTCAACCAATATTCATGTCAAGCAACTGGCTCACGCGGGCTCCCATCGCCCGTCCCGCCGCCAGCAACGGCTCGGTCGAGCGCAGGGTCCGGCCGATCACGAACGCGCCTTCCAGGGCGCACAATACGGCGACCATCAACTCCCGGGCATCGGCTTCGCCGAGGCCGCGCCGCACGAAATAGTCTGTCCCCTCGTCGATCCAGGACCGCATGACGTCCGCGGCCACCTCGCGAATCCCGGGTTCGCTGTCGGCCACCTCCCCGGCGACGGTCCCGACCGGGCACATGTTCATCCATCCGCTCTGCTCGATGGTCTCGGCGGCGGCGGTGAACGCGGCGGGCACGGCCTCGCGCAGATCCTCGTGGGCGTCCATGAGCAGCGGCAGCAACTGGATGTAGGCCGCGCCCGAGGTGCGCAGCGCCTCCGCCGCGATGCCCGCCTTCCCGGCCGGGAAGTGGTGGTAGAGCGAGCCCATCGGGGCGCCCGAGGCCGCGGTGATCTGTTTGACGGTGATCGCGCTGTAGCCCTGGACGCGCATGAGCTCGGCGACGGCGGTGACCAGGCGATCCCGGGTGGTGGTTGACAGCTTCTCGCTCACCCGTCCAGACTAGAGCAAACGCACTAGAGCGTGTGCTCTAGAGGGGAGAAGGGCGATGCCGACAGTCGAGCTGAGCGTGGGACGGGTGCACTACGCCGAGCGGGGCCGGGGACCGGCGGTGGTGCTGCTGCACGGACTGCTCATGAATCACACGGTGTGGGACGAGGTGATCGGCAAGCTGCCCCCGGGCTTCCGGTACGTCCTGCCGGACCTGCCGCTGGGCGCGCATCCCGAGCCGCTGCGCGCGGACGCCGACCTGAGCATGCGGGGGCTGAATCAGCTGCTCGCCGAATTCCTCACCGCGCTGGATCTGCGCGACGTCACCCTGGTGCACAGCGATTGGGGCGGCGGGCTGTTCCTCACCGCGTACGGGCTCGACGAGCGGGTCGGGCGACTGATCGTGCTGCCCTGCGAGGCGTTCGACAACTTCCCGCCCGGACTGCCCGGCAAGACCGCCATCGTGGCGTGCGCGCTGCCCGGCGGAGTCACGCTGGCGCTCAGGCAGTTACGGGTGTCGTGGCTGCGCGCCACCCCGGTCATGTTCGGCTGGATGGCCCGCCGCCCGATCGACGACGACCTGGTCCGCGGCTGGACCGAACCGGGCCTGCGGGACCAGCGGATTCGACGGGACCTGCTCGGCTACGCGCGCTCCCCGCGGCCGAAGACCGAGTACATCGCGAATACCGAAGCGCTGCGCGACTTCCCCGGCGACGCGTTGATCCTGTGGTCGTCGGCCGGCAAGGTGATGCCGCGCGAGCACGGCCGCCGCCTGGCCGAGCTGATCCCCAAGGCCCGGCTGGTCGAACTCGACGACGCCTACGTCCTGTCGATGCTGGATCGCCCCGAGGCCGTGGCCGAGGCCATGTCCGCCTTCCTGACCGGCGCTGTCGTCGAGAACGAATAGGCCGAGCCGGGGTTTCGGTATCGTCGGCGGGAGCGGCCACACGACGCGGTGTGGGCACCCGAGAAACCCCCGGAGGCGCGAATGCCCAGCCTGCTCAGCCGGATAGTGCCCTGGTATCTGCGGGTCACGCGCGCCAACCGCCCGTTCATCACCGCGGAGGGCGCGCGCGAACGCATCCGGGAGCGCACCCTGCGGCCGCTGCCCTACGGCCCGCCGCGCCGCCTGCGCTCGGACGTCGAGGTCTCGGTGCTCCAGGATTCGGTCCGGCCCGTCTACACGCTGACGCCGCGGTCCGGTCGCGCCCGCGGCAATGTCGTCTACGCGCACGGCGGGGGCTGGGTCAACGAGATCGCGCCGCAGCACTGGCGGCTGGCCGCGGAGATCGCGGCCCGCGCGGAAACCACTGTCACGCTTCCCATCTACCCGCTCATCCCCTTCGGCACGGCCGATCGGGTGATCCCGGCCTTCGCGGAACTGGTACTGGCCAACCGGGCCCGATACGGCGAGGTGTGCCTGGCCGGTGATTCGGCGGGCGGGCAGATCTCGCTGTCCACCGCCCTGCTGCTGCGCGACGAGCACGAGGTGACGCTGCCGCGCACGGTGCTGATCTCCCCCGCCCTGGACCTGTCGATGAGCAATCCGGAGATCGCCGAGGTACAGCCGAGCGACCCGTGGCTGGGCCGCCCCGGCGGCCTGGTGCTGGGCGAGCACTGGAGCGGATCGCTGCCCATCACCGACCCCCAGGTCAGCCCGCTGTTCGCGGACTTCACCGGGCTCGGGCCGCTGACCGTGTTCTGCGGCACCCGCGACATCCTGATGCCGGATGCGCGGCTGCTGGTCGGCAAGGCCCGGGCGGCGGGCGTGGCGGTCGACTATCACGAGGCCGCGGAGCTGGTGCACGTCTACCCGCTGACGCCGACTCCGGAAGGCCGTGCGGCACAGGCCGTCCTGATCGACAGCCTGCGCGCGGCGCTCCGGCCGAACGGCTCGGATCCGTCCGCTCACCCCTGAGCGGCGGGCCCGTTCTCGGCCAGCCACGCGCGGGCGCGAGTGGCCGAGGCGCGCGAAAGCCAGGCGTCCTGCACGACTTCGGCGAGTTCGCCCAAGGTCAGCTCGGGAATTCGGCTGCCGCGCACCAGAACCGACAGGTGTCCCCGGAAGTGCGGTGTGGTGAAGAACGGTGAGCCGGGGTCCTGGGTCAGGGCCAGTTTGTCGTCCTCGGACGGCACCCAGATGATGATGACGTCGTCGTAGCGCTCCCCCGTCTCCGGGTCGGCGGCGTCGGGGCGCGGGGTGCGGAAGTAGACGAAGGACTTGCGGCCCACCTGATAGACCGGATTGCCTGTGGGCCCGTGCTCGACGGTGACGTGCGGCATGGCCCCGGCCAGGTCGTGGACGTCGGCGAGGCGGGCGCGGCGACTTCTGCTCGGCACCCGGTCGAGTGTATCGCCGCGCACACCGAGGGTGCCCGCGAGCTGGGTTTATGCGAGCCTGCTGGCCTTGAATGCCGCAAATCACATAGGTTGGACGCCATGGCGCGGCGTGTCAATGGAAACCTCCCCGAAGAGGTCACTTCATTCGTCGGCCGTCGCGAAGAACTGGCTACCACGAAACGTCTGCTGCCCACCACCCGGGTGCTGACCCTGCTGGGCCCCGGCGGCATGGGCAAGACCCGCCTGTCGCGGCAGATCGGGCACCTGGTGGCGCGGGCCTTCCCGGACGGCGTGTGGCTGGTGGAGCTGGCCGACGTGCAGGATCCTGCCCTGGTCACGCTGAGCGTCGCCGAAGCCCTGAACCTGCGCGACGAGTCCACCGCGCCGCTGCCCCGGCTCACCGAATTCCTGGCCGACAAGCGGCTGCTGCTGATCCTGGACAACTGTGAGCATCTGATCGAGGCGTGCGCCGCGCTGGTCGGCCGGATCATCGCCACCACCCCCGATGTGCGGGTGCTGGCCACCAGCCGCGAGGTGCTCGGCATCCCCGGCGAACAGGTGATGCCGGTGCCGCCGCTGACCGTGCCCGACACCCTGGGCGAGGACGGCGACGCGCTGCAGCTGTTCATCGAGCGGGCCACGGCCGCCAACCCCGGTTTCGAGGCCACCCCCGCCAATCGGGCGGTGCTCGCCGAGATCTGCCGCCGCCTCGAGGGCATGCCGCTCGCGCTGGAACTCGCGGCGCTGCGGCTGCGCATGTTCACCCCCGAACAGATCCGCGACCGCCTCGACGACACCATCGGGCTGCTCAGCGCCGGGCCGCGCACCGCGCCGCAGCGGCAGCAGACCATCGAGGGCGCGATCCGCTGGAGCTACGACCTGTGCACCACCGCCGAACAGACGCTGTGGGAACAGCTTTCGGTGTTCGCGGGCGGCTTCGACATCGACGCCGCGGAGGCGGTGTGCGAGCTGGCGCCGGGCGCGCTCATCGAGGCGCTCACCGGGCTGGTCGACAAGTCGGTGGTGATGCTGCGCTTCGACGGCGACGTGGCCCGGTACTCGATGCTGGAGCCGATCCGCCAGTTCGCCGCCGATCGGCTCGCCGAACGCGGTACGGCGCAGGAGGTTCGGGCCCGGCACCGTCAGCACTACCGGGAACTGGCCATGCGCGGGCAGACCGCGTACTGGACCGCCGAGGACGTGGACTGGTTCCGCGAACTGAGCCGCGAGCACGCGAACCTGCGCGCGGCGCTGAAGTCGGGCCTGGAGGACGATCCCCTGCACACCATGGCCACGGTGACCGTGCTGCGGCCGTTCTGGGAGCACAACCGGTTCCTGTCCGAGGGCTACCGCTGGCTCACCGACTCACTGGCCCGCAACCCCGCGCGGACTGCCGAACGCGCCCGGGCGCTGTCCTCGGCGGGATCGCTGGCCGCGCTGCTGGGCGATCAGGAATCCGCGGCGCGGCTGGTCGCGGAGTGCGTGGAACTGGCCGCGAGCCTCGACGATCACGACATCCTCGCCGAGGTGGCGCTGGATCAGTCGCTGCTGGCCTTCGCCAGCGACCGCGAACGCTCCCTGGAACTGGGCCGCAACGCCATCTCCCTGGCGGCCGAGCACGAACAGCACGCCATCGAGATGGACTCGCACGCCTTCTCCTTCATGGCCGCCATGGTGCTGGAAGCGCCCGGCCGCACCGAATTGGCCGAGCGGTTCCTGGAACTCACCACCGAGAGCGGTTCGCACCTGCTGGGCGGGCTGGCGCTGTGGACGGTCGGCATCGACCACTGGCGGCGCGGCGATCTCGAGGCGGCCGCCGAATTCCACGGCCGCGCCATCGAGCAGCTGGCCCTGTTCGAGCGCTGCATCTGGCTGTCGTCGGCCTTCGAGGGCCTGGCCTGGACGGTGTCGGCGGGCGGTGACCACGAGCGGGCCGCCCGACTGATGGGCGCGGCGGAGTCCTTGCAGCGCAGCACCATCCGGCTCGCGCACACCATCACGGTGGCGGTCGGCGAGAAGGAACGGCTCAAGGTCCGCGAAGCGCTGGGCGAGGAGGCCTTCCGCAGCGCGTTCGGCGCGGGCGCGAGCCTGCCGCTGAGCGAGGCCATCGACTACGCGCTCGGCCACACCGCCGCGCCGGAGCCGGAACCGGTCGCCGCGCCGCCCGCGCTCAAACGGCCCGCCCGCGCCACGACGGCGACGCTGTCGGAGACCAATGTGCTGACCCGCCGGCAGAAGGACGTGGCCCGGCTGGTGGCGGCCGGGCACAGCAACAAGAAGATCGCCGCCGACCTGGTCATCTCGGTGCGCACCGCCGAGACCCACGTCGAACACATCCTCACCAAGCTCGGCCTGACCTCCCGCACCCAGCTGGCGGCCTGGGCCCACGAACACGACCTGTAGGCACGGAGAACGGGGTACCCGATGACACCGATCGACGACTACGCCCGAACCCGCGAGAGTCTGCACGCCGTCGCCGAACAGGTGCTGGCCGGGCCGGAGTACCTGCGCAGCAAGACGATTCGGCTCACCCCGGTCCCCGGCGGGTTCGCCACCGTCGCGGCCCCGAATCTGGCCGTGCGCGAGGACATCCTGCTCCTCGACGGCGAGCCGGTGGGGAAACTACACGGCGCGACCATCGTGGAGCTGGCCGCCGCGGCCGGTGTCGAGCCCGGGATGCCGGACGGCGTCTACGCCAGCCGCACCGGGTACGACCCGAACGCCCCACTGTGGGTCGACGCCCGCCACTCCCGAACCCTGACACGCGCCTACGAACTCGGCGAGGCCGCCCTGTGCGCCGTCGCCCCCGAGCGGACCCCGACGCTGTGGCCCGAGCACTTCGACCTCGGCATCGACCTGGACCAGGTCAATTACGGCGTCTCCCCCGGCGACAGCACCATCGCCGAGCCCTACGCCTACGTGGGCCCGTGGACGACCCGCACCGGAGACTTCTGGAACCAGTCCTTCGGCGCGGCCCGCACCATCGCCGAACTCGGCAGCCTCGAAGCGCTCACCGACTTCTTCGCGGAGGGACGCCGCCGCGCCGCGGAGTGACGATGCGTCACTGGTAGCCGGTCGCCCCGTCGATGCGTTCGCGGAGCAGGTCGGCGTGGCCGGCGTGACGGCCGTACTCCTCGATCATGTGCAGGTACATCCAGCGCAGGCTCAGGTCCTTGCCGGTGCGGGGATGCCGGGTGGCGTGGTCGAGCGGCAGGTCGGCGATGGCCTTGTCGCACACCGCGATCTCCTCGAGGAAGCGACCGTAGTCGGCCTCGGCCCGCGCGGGGTCGATGTCGTCGAAGTCGCCGTCGCGGTTCACCTCGTCGGAGTAGAGGTACCCCGGCTCCTCGCCGGCCGCGCGCATGCGGAACCAGCCGCGTTCCACCTCGGTCATGTGCCGGATCAGGCCCAGCAGGGACATGCTGGACGGCTCCACGCTGCGGGTCGCGAGCTGAGCGCCGGTGAGGCCCTGGCACTTCCACAGCAGGATCTCGCGGCCACGGGTGAGCAGGGAGTGCAGCACGGCGCGCTCGTCGCCGACGAGCAGCTGCGGGGAACGGGGGACCTCGGGGGCTTTCCACGTCATGATCGGACTCTAGCGCCGGGCCCGAATCCGGGAAAAAGAAATTCGGGGGTGGGAAATCTCCCACCCCCGAATCACGGGAAACCGCTTGCTACAGACCGTTGTTCAGGAAGTCGATCACCGAACGCTCGAACGCGTCCTTGCGCTCCACCATGACCCAGTGGCCGCAGCGGGCGAAGGTCCGCAGGTCCGCGTTGGGGATCTGCCGGGCCGCGAAGAGCGAGCCCTCCACCGGGGTGACCCGGTCGTCGCGACCCCACAGGATCAGCACTTCCTGCTTGATGCCCTTGAGCCGCGCCCACAGCGGGACCGGTTCGGCCAGCTTCGGGTTGTAGAACGTGGCGTAGGCGTCGCGCAGCGCGGCCTGACCCTTGGGGTCGGCGGCGGCCTTCAGGCGCTTGGCGACGAGTTCCTCGGTGAGGGTGGCCGGGTTGGAGACCATGGCCCGCAGGAAGCCCATGGCCTTCTCGTCGCTGGGGTTCATGTTGAACTCCATCAGCCGATTGATGCCCTCGGACGGTTCGGGTCCGAGGATGTTCACCCCGACCCCGCCCGGGGCCATCAGCACCACGCGGTCGACGCGGCCCGGGTGCTCGAGTGCGAGCAGGGTCGCGACCGTGCCGCCCATGGAATTGCCGAGCACATGCGCCTTTTCGAGGCCCAGCTCGTCGAGCAGCCCGATCACCGCGTCGGCGGCGATGCGCAGGTAGTTGCGCTCGTACACCTCCGGGCGGCCGCTCTCGCCGAAGCCCGGCTGATCCAGGATCAGGCAGCGGAAGTGCTGGGCCAGCACCGGCAGGTTCTCACCGAAGTTGGCCCAGCCGGAGACGCCCGCGCCGGAGCCGTGCAGCAGCACCAGCGCCGGGCCCTCGCCGGCCTCGTGATAGCGGAGCTGGTGACCGTCGACGGTCACCCACTTGGTGGTGCTCTCCGCGGTGAGGGTCATCAGAGCATCCGATCCGCGACCTCGAGGCCCATGGCGCCCTTGCCGTACATGGCCAGCGCGCGCTCCACGTCGTTGATCACGTGCACGCTGCCCGCGTGGGCGTCGCGCCAGTTGCGCTCGATGATGTTCGGCTGGCGGATGGCGTGGCCGCCGGAGTTCTTGAACAGCAGGTCGATCGCCTCGAGCGCGCGCTCGGTGCCGCGCACCTGGTCGCGGCGGGTGGCCAGCCGCAACTCGAACGGGATCTCCTCACCGGCCTGCGCGTAGCGCAGCTGCTCGGACATGTTCCGTTCCATCTGGAGCACGGCGGCGTCGATTTCCGAAGCGGCGCGGGCGATCCGGACGTGGGCGAAGGGATCCTCGGAGACCTTCTGGCCGCCGTAGGACAGCCGCACCCGCTCGCGCTGACGCTCGATGTGCGCGTCGTAGGCGCCCTGCGCCGCGCCGATGATCGGGGCGGTGATGGTGTTGGAGAACAGCGCGCCGAACGAGATCTTGTACAGCGGGTTGGTGTTCACCGCCTGACCGGGGCCGATCAGGTTGGCCTGATCCGCGGCCGAGTAAGCGCGGTAGGCCGGGACGAAGGCCTTCTCGATGACGATGTCGTTGGAGCCGGTGCCGGCCAGGCCGGACACGTTCCAGGTGTCCTCGATGCGGTAGTCGGTGCGCGGCACCAGAACCGTGTAGTAGTCCATGCCGGTCGCGGTCGGCACCAGCGCGCCCAGGAACACCCACTGGCCGTGGTCGCAGCCGGAGGAGAACTGCCAGCGGCCCGACAGCTCGTAGCCGCCGTCGACGACGGTCAGCTTGCCGGTCGGCGCGTAGGAGGACGACACCAGGGTGTCGGGGTTCTCGGCCCACACGTCCTGCTGGGCCTGATCCTCGAACAGGGCCAGCTGCCACGGGTGCGCGCCCAGCACCGAGGACACCCACGCGGTGGACGGGCACACGGTGCCGATCGCGCGGATCACCTCGTAGAAGGCGACCGGGGACTCCTCCATGCCGCCGAAGCGGGCCGGCTGCAGCATGCGGAACACACCGGCCTCGGTGAGCTCGGCGATGCTGGCGTCGGGGACCCGCCGCTGCTCCTCGGCCTGCACCGCGCGTTCCCGGATCGCGGGCAGCAGATCGCGGACCCGATCGAGCACCTTGTTAGTCATGCGGGCGTTCCTCCTCGTGCCAGAGTTTCCTGCCATCGAAGTTATGGCCAACTAGGTGTTTCGAACCGAAATAGTCCCAATGATCGGAACCTCGCTCCCGGAAACAACAGCAGTGCCGGGCCCCTGCTGGGAGCAGGGTCCCGGCGGACAGTCGGGGTGGAAGCCCACCGGGCCTATTTGTGGGCGTACTCCCAGGTGATGTCCTCGTCGAGGGCCTTGCGGACGGCGGCGTCGAGGCCGGGGTTCCAGTCGGCCGGCTGGGCGACGGCGACCCAGCCGTCGAGGACCAGGTCGCCGTAGCGGTGGCCGTGGCCCGAGGGCACGCCCTGCGCGTTGGCGAGGTCGGCGCTGATCTGCCAGAAGGTGACGATGGGCCACCAGCGGATGGATTTGGAGACATCCGCGCCGCGCGGTTCCTTCAGCCAATCCGGTTGGGTGAACAGCAGATCCGGCGACCACCACACGATGGGGTCGGAGGCGTGTTGCAGGTAGACCACGCGCGGGTCGGTCCACTGGCGGGCGGGGCGGGCGAGATCCGGTGCGGTGGCGGCGAACCGGACGATGAGGCCGTCGGCGTAGATCGGCAGGATCTCCGGCGTCCCCACGTCGCGGCGCTGCTCGATCTGGCTCCAGATGCGGTTCGAGTTGGGCGGGCCCACCCACAGCACGCCGTCCACCATGCTGCGGATGTCGTCGAGTCCGGAGAACGCGCCCTCGGAGCCCTGCGAGCCCAGGCTCTCGCCGTAGACCAGCAGCTTGGGCCGATGCTCCGGGGGCAGCTGGGCCCATCGCTCGTGGACGGCGCGGATGACCAGTCGCCCGGATTCGGTGGCCTTCTCACGGTCGGACAGGAACGACAGCACGCTGGGCAGGTACGAGTACTGGGTGGCGGCGATGGCGCTGTCGCCGCCGTACATGTACTCGATCGAGGAGGCGGTGGTGGAGTCCACCCAGCCGGTGCCGGTGGTGGTCACCACCACCAGCACCTTGCGGTCGAAGGCCCGGGTGCGGTCGAGTTCGCGCACCACCAGGGCCGCGATGTCCTCGGGCTCCTTCGCCGAGTCCAGGCCCGCGTACACCCGAATCGGTTCGCGCGCGGGCTTTCCCGTGACCTGCGCGATCCGTTCGGCGGTCGGCGCGGTGGCCACGAACCAGCGGCCCTCCGAGCCGAGGGTGTCCCATCCGGCCAGAGACTGTGGGCTGCCGGACCTTTCGGGCAGCTGCGGCTGGATCACGCTCTCCGAGGTCGTGCCGTTGCGCAGGCTGAACGCCGAATTGGCCGTGGCGAAGAAGGCTTTCGCCAGCACGCCCTGGAACAGCAGCACCGCCAGCACGGCCACCACGACGACCGCGCCGGGGTAGGCGAGGCCGCGCGGAATATGCCAGTCGATATTGAGCAGCCGCACGATCAGCCGGATCAGCCACCGCACCACGCGGTACGCGGCGATCACCAGGGCCAGGGTGGCCGCGGCCAGCAGTTCGGCGCGCAGGTAGCTCGACGTGGTGGTCGGTTCCATCCCCATCAGCGTTTCGAGGTCGCGCTGCCAGCGGGCCGACCGGGCCAGCACCAGCGCGGCGCCGACGATGGTGCCGACCAGGATCACGACTTTGCCGACGGCCCGGGTGGTTTCGCTCGGATTCCACAGTTTGGCCAGGCCCTCGGCGGAGTCGGGCAGCCGCGGCTGCACCCACTTCTCGAACGCCCACGCCAGCACGCAGCCCACGCCGTAGCCGATGGCCGCGCTGATCCCGCAGACCAGGCCCTCGAACAACCAGGTGCGGGGCAGCAGGGAGGGCGACACCGCCCACAGGAAGAAGATCCACGCCACGATCAGGCCGGGATAGTTCGGGTTGATCGCGCGTTCCACGCGGGCGATGACCGCCCACACGCGAGACGGGAACGATCGGGTGTCCGGCTGCGCGGGGTGAGCGCGCGCGTCGGCGGCGGGCCTGTCGTCGGTGGGCTTATAGTCGGCGGGCTTGTCGAGGTCCTGACCGTCGGCCTTCATGTCTCCGAGTCTGGTCGCCCGGACTCGCCCGGACGGCAGCGACACGCGCGCACGACACC